>JACZKF010000019.1 GCA_014860175.1 Desulfuromonadales bacterium
GTGAGGGGACGAGCCCGGATCGGCCCAGCAGCCGACCCGGGTTATTGCGCTTCCTCTGGCGTCAGTTCGATTTTTCTTCGCTCCGGGGGGGAGGGAACAGCGACATCGTCTGCTCGGGGGACGGCTTATCCACCTCCAGCAGTTCGATTTCAAAGATCAGCTCCTTGCCGGCCAGGGGATGATTGCCATCCAGGGTAACAGTGCTGTCGGTAAGGGCGGTCACCAGCACCAGCAGCCGATCCCCCTTCTGATTGGTTATCTCGATCTGACGGCCGACCTGCAGATCGATTTCTGGCGGGAGGAGGGCGCGGTCAAGCTCTTCCACGTACCGGGCGTCGTGGGAACCGTAGGCTTTCTCCGGCGCCACGGTGAAAAGCCTGGTCTCCCCCTGATACATGCCGGTGACCGCCTCATCGAAGCCGGCAATCACCTCGTTGCGACCGAGAATGAAGGCCATCGGCCGCTGGGGGCGCGAGGTATCGAATTCTGTCCCGTCGGCCAGCCGGCCGACATAGTGGACCTTGACCGTATCTCCCTGGGCGGCCCGGATCATGACGTTTTTCCTTTCCAGCTGAAGGTGGACCGACGGGGAGCCGCGCGACTCCCCGCCTGAGAAATGACTCACAAAGAACCGGACACTAGATACCGCGGTCGCCACCTCGGTGTCAACTCAAAAGGTCCCGGCCAGGCCGGCCCTCGGCGTCCCGCGGCAGCCCCCCTAAGGGTCTTCTGCCCCGGACAATCCGAGTTCCTGCTGCATCCCCAAGACAAAATTCTTCGCCCGTCCCGCCGGGGCGATGATGCCGTAGGCCATCGCCTCTTTCAGTTCTGCCTCCGTCGCACCGTTTTCCTTCGCGACCGCGAAGTGCTTGGTCAGTCAGTCGGGGCAGCCGACCGCCACCGCACAGGCGACGCGGATCAGCTCACGGGTGCGTACATCGAGGACCTCTTCGTACTGGTAATTGAATACCTGTTTGCGCATCTTCATGGCTACCTCCCGGGAAATGGGTCTGGGCTGCAGGCTTCGATGTTCAGGGGCTGACCGCCCGCAGCAGCTGCAGGTCGGCGCCGGGGCGCCCCAGCACCCCCTTGAGCAGCTCGACCGGCGGCGACCAGGGTGTTTCTGATCATGACTATCCGTCTGGGGTGAGTGGAGCGCGGGGGAAGAGAAGGCTCAGGCTAGCCCATGGTGCTCCTGCCAGTAGGTGTACTCGTAAGGCCACTCGTCGCCTTTCCAGACCACCAGCTGGCGCATCCGTTCGCGAAAAGCCGCCATCTCCCGCTCCATCTGCGGATCGCTGCGCCCCTCGCGCCAGGCCAGCACCAGCTCCTCCCCCAGCTGTTCGGCCCGCTGACGCACCTCGGCGGCAAAGTGGTCCCCGCTCTGGGCGGCCATGACGGCATGCACTCCGCCCACCGGCCGGATGCCGGTCATCAGCAGAAAACGGTTCAGGTAATCGACGATCGGTTGGTCATCGCCGGCCCCGGAGGTGACCACCGAGACGCCGTATTTGCCGCCGAAAGCGAGACAGTGAATCGCCCCCCCGCAGCGGTCGAGAAACGCTTTGAGTTGGGCGCTGACGCTGCCGATATAGTTGGGGCTGGCGAGGATCACCCCATCGGCCGCCTCGATGGCGGCGATGATCTCGGCAAAACCGTCCTCCTGCGGACAGTCCCCCAGGCGGTGGCAGGCGTCACAACCGCGGCACGGCTGTACCGCACCGTCGCCGAGCAGGGCCAGGCTTACCACCCCTCCTTGGCGACGAACCCCGTCGAAGACCGCCTGGGCCAGGCGAAAGGTATTTCCTTCCAGCCCGTGCGGGCTGCCGACGATGCAAACGATATTCATACACCCTCCCGGAGATCGATCGCTCTATTACACCCCAGAGCCCGGAAGGGTGTCAAAGCATTTCGCCACCCCCGCGGGGGCGGGGCAAGGTTCAGCTGATCGCCCCGGCGCTGGGGGACGGATAGCGCTCCTGCATCTGTACGCAGGCCTGCAGGCATTCCTGGCACGCCTCGGCGCAGATGCGGCAATGCTCATGCATGTCGGCGTGCTTGTCGCATTCGGCGGCGCAGGCCCGGCAGACGGCTATACAGGCTTCCAGTTGCGCCCGGAAGGTGGCGGCGTCGGCCTCGGTCTGGCGGAAGAAGAGCTTGCCGGTGACTTCGCAGATATCGGCGCAGTCCTGATTGAGGCGGATGCAGCGGACCAGCGATTGCACCTGCTCTTCGCTCAGGCAGGCGTCGGCGCAGCTCAGGCAGACATCGGCGCACTCGAAACAGGTCCGGATGAACGCCGTTATTTCGGGAACGCCCATCTGAGGGGGGCGGGGATGGGTGGAAAGCATCTCTTCCAGTCGCATGGAGGTCTCCTGTGAGAAGGTTTGGTCCCGTCGGCGGCCGCAATTCGGCCACCGGCAATGATCCCCTTCTAACAAAGAAGCTGGTGCTGTCAATCCGGCGGAAGGTCCCCTGAATAGGGAGGCTGATCAAAGGATGAGGAGAACGCCGCAGATGGGCGCTTGTCTGCCGGAGCTTCGCGCTGGTTTTCATCAGCCTCTAGGAAGGAAAGCGCTGACAGAGGGCGCCGAGGTATCGCGACCCGACCTGTTCGCTGGCCAGCAGGCGCTTGACCGGTTCCAGGCGCAAGATGACGCCAAACACGGCGGCCAGGACACGGTGGCTGGCCAGTACCTGATTGTCAAAAATAAGATTCTGCAGCTTCCCCCGCTCGATCGCCATCAGCACCGCCTTATGGGCCGAGTTGACCGGAGTGATCACCCGCCGGGAGCGTGGCTGCATGCGCAGGGCCTGGCGCTGGCAGTTGCGCACGCAAACGCCGCAGCCGAGACAGAGCTCCTTGGCGACCACCACCTGCTTGCGCCCCCAGCCGTCGGGGTGCTCGGTGCACAAGGTCAGCGCCCGGGCCGGGCAGACCGGCAGGCAGCGACCGCAGCCGCTGCAGTTGGTCTCCACCTGGGCGAGAAAGTTGCTGGTGTGAATCGGCCGCTCCAGGCCGAAGCGCTGCATGGCGAGCATCGCCTCGCAGCAGCAGGGGCAGCAGTTGCACAGGAAATTCATCCCTTGCTGCACGTTCTCGCCAAACTGGGCGAGGTTGGCCGCCTGCGCCTGGTGCAGCAGCTCCTTGGCCTCCACCCGATCGATCCGGCGGGCGAAGCCGTGCCGGATCAGCGAGCCGGCAACCACGTTGAAGGTCAGGCAATTCTCCTGCGGCGCCGTACAGGCCTTCCCCTGGTGCGCCCGCTTGTGCCGGCAGTAGCAGAGGCCGACCGCCAGCTCGCTGGCCGACTCGATCACCTGGCTGGCCCGCTCGTGGTCGAGCACCTCGATCGCCCCCTCGAGGCAGACGGTGTCTTCATGCACCAGCACCCGCCCGAGCTGGGTCTTGCCGCCGACGAACAGGCCGCGCATGAAATCGTCCTCGACGCTGATGTACTGTTCGTACAGCTCGGAGA
>JACZKF010000189.1 GCA_014860175.1 Desulfuromonadales bacterium
GCCCTCGACCCCGCCCATCAGATTCAGATCCTCGACCTGATGGAACAGCTGCGGCGTCAGCGCCGGGTGACGGTGATCATGGTCTCCCACGATCTCAACCTGGCGGCCATGTATGGCGACCGCCTGCTGCTCCTGGCCGACGGTGAGGTCGCCAGCCTCGGCTCCCCCCGGGAAGTGCTGACCTATCAGCAGTTGGAGAAGACCTACGGTTGCCTGCTGCTGGTCGATGAAAACCCTCTGGGCGGGGTGCCACGGGTCATTCCAGTGCCGGAGAAATTCCAGCTGCGCTAAGAAGTCCCCTCCGCCTCCTCCCCCTCTCTCCCCCTGTATAAACATCCCGCCAGATGTATAGTTCATCTATACACCCGTTTTTCCCATTTTTCCCCTGGTTTTACAGTAAGTTGTCAACGTTTCCAGAAATCGGCTCCTGGCCTGGACGTATATTTTTTATATACAGGCACTCTCCTCCGAGACTTCTTCTCCTTAGCCATTCCTTCGCCAAATCAATCACTTGAACTTTCTTATTAGGCTTGCCCCATTTTGGCACATGCAGTGCACTTGTGTCAGGCAAGCGCAACAAGGTGCAGGACCCATAGCAAGAGGAGGCAAACCATGAAAACTCTTATCAGATTATCCGTCGCGGCACTGCTCAGTGGTGGAAGTGCCTTCGCCTCCGCCGGTGGCGAGGCGAGCGGCATGAGCCCTCTGGTCGTCCTGCTCCTGTTCTTCGGCGGCCTGATCGTCACCTTTCAGCTCATCCCTGCCGTCTTTCTGTTTATCTCGATGCTCAAAGGTGTGACCTCGACTTTCCGCAAGGAAGCGCCGGCCGCAGCGGAGACCGGCAAGAAGTCTTAAACAGAATCCGGTGCCAAAATTTATCTTCATCATACAGCCAAGGAGGCAATCATGAAAAAACTGGAAACGGCCATCACCTTCGCAGCTCTCATGTTGGCGGCTTCTCCCGCATTGGCGGTGGATACCACCAAGGTCTACAACAGCGGACTGCTGGTCCTGGTCTTCGTCGGGATCTGCGCCCTGTTCGTGGTGTCGCAGATGATCCCGGCCATCATCATGCTGGTGGGGGCACTCAAGGGTCTGTTCAAAAACCGCAAGGTGACCACCGTCCAGGCGCTCGAGAAGAACGTTCACTGACACCAGATCATTTTCGCGCACAAGGAGAGAGTCCATGGGAATTCTTGGTCAATTCTTCAACTCCGTCGGTGAGATCACGGAAGTCTATACCCTGGTCGATTTCTACCAGTACATCAAAGGGGTGGAGTACCTGATCTGCCTGGCCTTCTTCATCGGCTTCACCAAGTTCTTCAAATATATCCACACCCCGGCGCAGGAAAGCTCCAAACACTAGGCGGCTGAGCGCTGGAAACGATATCCGTTGACAAAGGAGAGATAGCCGACATGTACGCAACCTGCAAAAGAGTCCTGGGAGGGATTTTCGTGGCGGCGCTGGCGCTGGCCGCCGCGCCGGTGGCGGCTCAGCCGCTGCCCGATTCGGTGCTGATC
>JACZKF010000190.1 GCA_014860175.1 Desulfuromonadales bacterium
ACGGTGTCCTGTAACTTGCGAAACTCCTCGATGTATTCGCCGGGCAAGATGTCGGGTCGCGTGGAGAGGATCTGCCCCAGTTTGATGAACGTGGGACCAAGCTCTTCCATGGCCAGGCGCAGCCGCACCGGTTGGGTCAGGCGACCGATCTCCTTGGGCGCGGTCCCGAGGGTGACGATGCGCCGGCCAAGCTCGAGGTAATAGCTGATGTTCAGCTGCTCGACCACATGGCCGAAGCCATATTTGATCAAAATGCCGAGGACGTTGCGATAACGCCGGATCGCCCGGATGTTGCGGTTTAAGCGGAAAAAAGTCAGCATGCCATCAAAGGCCAGTCGGTGGGACTAGCGGTGAAACTTCCGGTGGGCTGGCCGGTGGGAGGTTCTCCAGGGCGACAACCTTCTGCTCCAGTACCAGCACCCGCTGGCGCAGCTTGTCGAACTCCTCTTCCGTCACCACCCCCAGGCGAGCACAGGAATTGCGCACTTCCTCCCTGGCCACCGCTTCCAGCTTCTCCTGGTTCTCCTTGACGGCGGCTTCCATTTTGGCGAAGAGATCTTTCCCCTTCTCTTCGCTCAGGTTGAACTGCTTTTGCAGTTCGCCGATCAGTTCTTCGGTCTTTTGCCGGGTCAGAGACATGGCCCCGATTCCGGCCAGCAACGTCTTTTCGAGCAGTTCGAACATGGCTGATCTCCCCTTTCAAAGTATTTACGGATAGTTAAGCATAACACAGGCCACCGTGCTTTTAAACCGGGGAAAGCAGTTTGCGAATTCTGGGAATCAGCGGCCGGGTCGCGTCTTCGCCGGCCCGGATCGCCTCGGCCGCCCGGTGGAATTCCAGAAGGCTCAGGGAGTCAAACTGGGGGCGGATCAGCAGATCGATGGCGTTGCGTTCAATCCGCAGGTCGTTGATGACGTTCTCCATAATCGCCACGCTGGAGGCAAAAATGCGAAAAATGCCGGGGGGGCGTCGTTCGCGGGGGCTCTCCATCAGCTCTTCTGTCCCCCGCCGGTTCGGTCCCCAGATTTCCCGCATCAGCTTCTCGATGCCGCCGGCGGTGAAACGGTCGGAAAATCTGCGCTCGCTGCTCTCGACGGGGGCCGGAAGGATGGTCGCGATGACCGGCTGGCGCACGGTGGGGATGGCGCAGACGCCGATGACGACATCGGCTCCGAGCTGTCGAGGCAGATCGGCGGGGACCGGATTAACCAGACCGCCGTCGACCAGAAACCGATTGCCGAAGCGCACCGGCGGGAAGATGCCGGGAAAGGCAATGGCGGCCCGCAGCGCCGTCAGCAGATCGCCGTTGCGGATGATCACCGGTTCCCCCGATTCGATGTCGGTGGTGACCACGGCCAGTGGGAGGCGCAGTTCCTCGAAGGTGCGCACCGGCAGCAGCTCCTCCATGAAGCGGGCGACCCGGGCGCCGTCGATCAGCCCTGAACTCGGGAAGACCGGGTCGAGCAGGCGCGCCAGCCGGCGCCAGTCGATCTCCCGGGCCACCGTCTCCATCTGCCGAGCCGGCAGGCCGGCGGCGAAGAGGGCGGCAATCAGCGCTCCGATCGAGGAGCCGGCCAGCGAGTGGACGGGAATCTCCTCCTCTTCCAGCACTTTCAATACGCCGATATGGGCCAGGCCACGGGCGGCACCGCTCCCCAGGGCCAGGCCGAGTTTGCGGTTGGGTTCGGCCAAGGTTTATCCCTCCGGATCAAATGTCGATTGAAGCAGGAAAACGCTGATCAGCGGCGGAAAAGCCAGAAGAGCAAAGACAGGAGAGCCGAGATCAGAATGCTGGTGCCCAGGGGAAAATAGAACGAAAAGTTTTCCCGTTCGATGCGAATGTCGCCTGGGAGTCGGCCGAGCCAAGGAATTTTCCCCCCCAGAGTGATCAGCAGGCCGATGGCGGCCACGACCAGCCCGAGGATGATCAGCGCCTTGCCGAGGGACATGTCAGTTCCGGCTACGAGGGTAGTAGCGTTCCTTTTCCGAATAGATACAGCCGCAATACTGCTGACGGTAAAGCCCCATGGCCTTGGAGGCATCGATCCCCTCACGCCAGCCGAGGCGAAAATCGCGATAGAGGAAGGAGACCCCGTACTGTTCGGCCAGGCTCTGGCCGTACTCGCGGATTTTTTCATGCTGCTGGTAGCGGGAGTAAAGCAGAGTCGTGGAAAAAGCGTCGAACTCCCCCTTGGCGGCCGCCCGGGCGGTGCTCTCCAGCCGCGAGAGGTAGCAGTAGTCGCAGCGCCGGGAGGGGTGGGAAGCCACTTGGGCGAGAAACTCCTCCACCAGGTACTCCTCGTGGATCGTCACCGGCAATTCGACGCGAGTCGCATAATCGCGTACCGCATCGAGGCGGCGTTTGAACTCCTGGTAGGGGTGAATGTTGTGGTTGTAGAAAAGACCGGTGAGCTGATGATGCTCCTGGCGCAGGATCTTCACCGGGTAGATGGCGCAGTTGGCACAACAGAGATGCAGCAGAATCCGCATGGTTCCGTCCTCGAAAGAAACAATTATAATCCGCGCCCGGGAAAAGGGGAACTGTTTTCCTCGGCCACCAGGGACCAGGGAGGGAGGGGGAGCGAGCCCCAGATGCGCTCGATCAGATGACTGGCCGCACGGGGGTTGG
>JACZKF010000191.1 GCA_014860175.1 Desulfuromonadales bacterium
GTACATGCTCGTTGGCGAGAGCGCGGCGAAGGCCCTCCTCCCCGTCATGAACTGAGTCCACCGCGAACCCTTCCGATGCCAGGTATTCGCTGATCAGATCGCAAAAAACGACATCGTCTTCGATCATCAGGATTCGGTTCATTGCAAAAGCACCTCTTCCACTTGTTATGAGAACGAATAGTATCTGAAAGCCCACGAAATGTTAATTCCGGACCCGCGCCGTTTACATTTCTTTACAAAAAGCGCGCTCTTCTTAACCTGGAAAATTGGGATTTTTATAGGACAATAAGATCAGCCATAAGCCCAAAAAGACCACGTGAAAAGCACAAAAGCATTATCGATTACGCCATCGCATCGACGCGACCCTTCCATCGCCTTTCCGGTTGCGTTGCATTCGGATAATTTCTTCCAAACACGCTTCTGCGCTGGTTGGACAACGGCATATCGCCGGCTGATCGACTCTTCGGGAAGGGGCCACGGCAGCGGATCAATCTCGCTCTCCGGGCCTTGGCCTTCCCCCATGTCCCTGGGAACTATTCAACAAAGGAGGGAAAAGGATGAAGAACTTTGCTTTGTTTCTGGTCGTGACGGTAATGCTTGTCAACAATGCGGGAGCCTGCACAACTTTCAACCTCTGTCAGGGTGACGATGTCAATCTCTTTGCAAAAAACTACGATTGGCACATTGGCGACGGAGCGGTCATCATCAACAAACGCGGTCTAAAAAAGACCGCGATGAAAATCAAGGAGGATCCGGGAATTCCCGTGGAATGGGTTTCGACCTACGGGAGCATCACCTTCAACCAGTACGGCCGTGAATTGCCGACGGGGGGAATGAATGAAGCGGGACTGGTCGTGGAGTTGATGGCTGTCCCGGAGGCGGAATTTCCACCCACTGATGATCGGCCCTATATCAGCATGAGGCAATTCAGACAGTATCTCCTCGACAACTTCCGAACCGTCCAGGAATTCATCGAAAGCGATTCCCGCGTCAGGGTTGCTAAAGGAACAGGAATCGGCGTTCACATGCTGATCGGCGATCGCACCGGAGAGAGTGCCGTTGTCGAATTCATCGGCGGGAAACGCGTCGTCTATACCGGCAAATCGTTGCCGGTCAGAGCGCTTTCGAATACCTCCTATGCCGAGTCACTTACCCATTGGCGGGCGAAAAAACTGCCCCCGGAGGACCCATGGAGGTCCGTCGAACGGTTCATTCTTGCGGCGGATTCGGCAAGTTCCTTCGACCCGAAAGCTGTCAAAGCACCTGTTGATCACGCTTTCGGTATCCTGAAGAAGGTGGCCCAGGGAGATCATACGAAGTGGAGCATCGTCTACGACATCAAAGACCTTCAGGTTTTCTTCCACACCTCGGCAAACCCGAAGGAACGGGTCATCGATCTGAAAGCGGTCGATTTCTCCTGCAGGACTCCGGTCAAAATAATCGATATCGATGCCGGAAGCGGGAGCATCCTCAATTCTTTTCAGTCCTACACCATGCAGGCCAACCGCAAGCTGATCAGTGAGGCTTTCGGGAAAACCGATTTTCTGAAAAATGTTCCCGCGCAGACGATCGATGCCATCGCTGCCTATCCTGAATCCATGAAATGCGAGCAGTAGAAGCCATTCGCTACGGCCGGACCTCTGACAGATATGATGACCCGGAATCATTGACCCGGCGCTTTCGGGACGTTGCTTGTTATTTTTCTAAACCACTAAACCAAATAAATAGAAAATTAGCAAGCAACGTCCCCTCAGACTGTCAGCAAGCAACGTCCCCTCAGACTGTCCTTGTGATTCATGGACGACCGTCATTTCTTCTTGGGATCATTGGTGAAGAGAAAATCCTTCCCTTGCGCCCCCTGATGGCAGTTGATGCAGCCCGTCACTTTCCCCTCCTCGTCGATCTTGCCGTCCGGGGCATACTTCAGCCAGGGAGAGGATCGAGGGGTCGCGTCTACAAATTTTAGAAATTGAAAACTGTAGACGACGACCCCTGTGCGACGACGACCCCTGTGCGACGACCCTCTGCGACGCGATTTCCACTTCTCACGGCCAAGGCCGGATGGCTTGACGGGTCGAAAGGCCTGGCTACAGTGGAAGCATGACGTTTAATCGTCAGCAGACGCCATCCTCTCAATAAGCATGTTAGGGATCGAGAATGTACAGGAGAGCGCTATGAAAGAATCGCAAACTCCGCAAATCGTTACCCGTGATCAGTGGGAGCGGGCTCGTGCTGAGCTGCTGGTCCGCGAGAAGGCGCACACGCGCGCTGGCGACGAACTGGCCGCGGCTCGGCGGCGCCTGCCGATGACGCGGATGGAGCCGCTTACGGTCGTGGGTGCGGACGGCCCCGTCCCTCTGCACGATGTGTTTGAAGGCCGCCGCATGTTGATCGTTTATCACTTCATGTGGAAGAGGAAGGGCGCGCCTCACCACCAGCAGTGCGAGGGCTGCACGCATACTCAGGCGGCGATGAACTCCGCCGTCTGCGCCTATCTGGCCGAGCGTGATGTGACCTACGCCGTCTTCAGCAGTGGCCCTTGGACCGAGATCGCAGCCTACCGTGACTTCATGGGCTGGACGACGCCGTGGTACTCGACTGCCGGCTCGGCGGACGTGCTGGCGACCCGAGACGGTGGCGACGTGCGCTGCTACCTGCGGGTCGACGATCAGGTGTTCCAAACGTATGAAACGAAGTTGCGAGGGATCGAGGCCATGATGCCCACGCTGCAATTGCTCGACCTCACGGTCTACGGCCGGCAGGAGACGTGGGAGGACTCGCCGGACGGCTGGCCGCAGGACCAGACCGGAGCGTGGTGGCGGCGTAACGGCCGGCCAGTTGCTCAGTGGACGCGTACCAACGCAGCAGTTGAGTAGAAGACCGTTGTTGCGCTCAAGAGAGGCATGACGCCTAACAACTTATCAGGCCTTCGGCGGTCAAGAGGTCTTGCAACAATGCTCTCTGGTTTGCCGTAACTGTAGGGATCAATAAAGGCCACACTTTTCATGGTTGGGTTGAATTTCTCATAATTCACGCTCTCCAAGATAAGCCCCCGGATGCAGAAGTCGCGTCCGATAAGTTCTTCTACAACCCTGTCCAGGATCACTTAGGGATAAACGGCACTAGGGACCACTGGCTCCGGCGCCATCTCTTCCCGCGGAAATCGGCGTCTAGCCCTTTTTGCTGCCATTGCGGTGCCCACTGCTTTACCGGCACGAAAAACATCCCTTCACAGCTTCTCGGGATCTCGCCAGTCAGTCTCCTCCGAGTGCGGGGTAATCGGTGTAACCCCGCTCGTTTCCGCCGTAGAAGGTATCCGAGTCGTACTCGTTCAAGGGCGCGCCTTGCCGAAACCGCTCCGGCAGATCGGGATTGGAGATGTAGAGGCGGCCGAAGGAGACCAGGTCGCACGGCAAAAATCACGCCGGCCCCGGCGCGCTGTGCATAATACGTGGCGTTTAGTTCCCAGGGGCTATCGCCCGGTTGCTTGGCGCGAGAGCGGGTGAGCGGCGCCATGAGAATCCGGTTCGGCAACTCCAGATCTCCGAGCGCAAAAGGCAGCAAAAAATATCTTCTGCCATTTCCTTCCTCCGATCGATTCAGCCGACCATATGAGGAGTTTCCCCAGGCCCTTCAGCGTATTCATCATTTTAGCAGGTGCAGGTTAGGTCTACCTCCTGCGGACGGCGGGATCCTAATGGCGGTGACCACCTCCTCTGCCGCCACCGGGTCCCATACCATGACGGGAACCTCCCGGCGGCTCGGGAGGAATCGTCTCCCCACTGGCACGCTCCTGCACCTGCGAATGGTGCTGCGCATGATGCTCGGTGTGGACCCTCTCCCGATCCCCAGCCTCCCTCGCGGCATGCTCCGGCAACTCGCGGATAAGATTCTTATACGAACGCCACTCGGTCGCCGTCCACATTTCGGTGTGGGCGTGGCCGAAGGTGCGCACAATGGTGGCGACTTTGAGGGCAGTCTCCATGTCCGGGGCCTTGAAGATGTCGAGGTAGTCGCAGTCGCCGAGGATCGCGTAATTGTGTACCCATTCGACCTCGGGGCAATCAGTCTGGATCTCCTCTTTCACTTGTTGCTCAAGTTCTTCCAGAGAACGGGGCGAGTGCAGGGCGCCGGGGGAAAGTCGGGTCAGCATGACGAAGGTCAGCATGGTTATTCTCCTTTCTAGGTTAGTTCATTTTTAACCCACCTTCGCTGTTGGTCAAGAATCCAAGGACCCCGAGTGCTTCACCAGCCGGCCCAGAAAACCGCAAGTCCAAGCAGCAGGCCGACGCTGAAGTTGATCGCCTTGATGCGCAAAAAATCGAGGCGGGAGTCAGCGAGGAGAGGCAGCATGCCGTGGCCATCCTGGAGAATGGAACTGGCCAGAAGGACACTGAAGGGAACGGCCCCCTGGGCATAGAGGGTCAGAAAGATCAAATGCGGGCCGGATTCCGGAATCAAACCCCGTCCACAGAAACAGTAGTGGCGAGCGGCGGCTCGCCAATTTTTCTCAATGTTCCTTGACGGCGCCTAAATATCCACTATTCTTCTTACTTCAGAATCTTTCCGACTAAGTGAGCGAGTCGATGCGAAACAAGCAGGAAGAGTTTGCCTGGTTTGTGGAAGCCTGCCGGTCGGCCGGCCTGCGGCTCACTCCCCAGCGCCTGGAGATTTTCCGCGAGCTGGCCGAGGCGACCGATCATCCTTCCGCAGAAGAGTTGCACCAGCGCCTGCGGAGCAAGTTCCCGCCGATCTCTCTGGATACGGTCTATCGCACCCTCGGGACCTTCGCTCAGCATGGGCTCGCCCACAAGGTGGAAACCGCCGAGAGTCAGGGACGCTTCGAGGTGAGAAGGGTGCGCCATCATCATCTCATCTGCAGCCGCTGCAAGGAGATCGTCGATTTCAGATGGGAGGCTTTTGATGCGGCAAAACTGCCCGATGAAGTCGGCGCCTGGGGCGGCGTCGAAAACCGCAATGCCGTCGTTTACGGCGTCTGCCGCAAGTGTCAGGAACGCAAGTGACACCGGTGAGACGCTTGATGTTGAAACGTACGTTTTTTGCCTGAAGCAGCAGGTCTGGATCAACATTAATCCCTTTGTAAGGAGCTAATTCCATGAATGCCGACAGCAAGTGCCCGGTAACGGGGAATAAATCCAAAGACATGGTCCGCAGAGGCACCTCGAACCGGGACTGGTGGCCGAACCAGTTGAACCTGAAGATTCTTCACCAGAATTCTCCCGCAGCCAATCCGATGGGCGGGCCGTTCAACTACGCCGAGGAGTTCAAGAGTCTCGATCTCAATGCTGTGAAACAGGACCTCTATGCGCTGATGACCGAGTCGCAGGATTGGTGGCCGGCTGACTACGGCCACTATGGCGGGCTCATGATCCGGATGGCGTGGCACAGCGCCGGGACCTACCGCACCGGCGACGGCCGCGGCGGGGCCTCCTCGGGCGGGCAGCGGTTCGCGCCGCTCAACAGCTGGCCGGACAACGCCAACCTCGACAAGGCGCGCCGTCTGCTCTGGCCGATCAAGCAGAAATACGGCCGGAAAATCTCCTGGGCCGACCTGATGATCCTCGCGGGTAACTGTGCGCTGGAGTCGATGGGCTTCAAGACCTTCGGTTTCGGCGGCGGCCGCGAAGACCGCTGGGAGCCGGAAGAGGACATTTACTGGGGCTCGGAAGGGGAGTGGTTGGCCGACCAGCGCTACTCCGGGGAGCGGGAGCTTGAAAATCCCCTCGCCGCCGTGCAGATGGGGCTGATCTACGTGAACCCGGAGGGGCCCAACGGACATCCCGATCCGGTGGCCTCGGGGCGCGACGTCCGCGATACCTTCGCCCGCATGGCGATGAACGACGAAGAGACCGTCGCCCTCATCGCCGGCGGCCACACCTTCGGTAAATGCCACGGCGCCGGCCCGGCGTCGCATGTGGGGGCCGAGCCCGAAGGGGCCGGCATCGAAACGCAGGGGCTCGGCTGGATCAGCAGTTTCGGCAGCGGCAAGGGGGGGGACACCATCACCAGCGGCATCGAGGGG
>JACZKF010000192.1 GCA_014860175.1 Desulfuromonadales bacterium
GGCGGTAACGGTCGGAAGGCGCCAGGCCAACCTGCCGGTGGCAGGCGGCGGCTACCTGCGATTCTACCCCGCCGTCTGGACCGCCACCGCCCTGCGCTACCTCAATGAACTGGAGGAGAAGCCGGCGGTCGTCTACTTCCACCCCTGGGAGCTCGACCCGGAGCAGCCGAGGGTGAAGGCGCCGCTCAAGTCGCGCCTGCGGCACTATGTGAATCTGTCGCGGATGGAGGGGAAGATCAGCTATCTGCTGGAGCGGTTCCGTTTCGGACCGTTTGCCGATTGGGATCAGGAAAAGCTTGCAGCCAGCCAACTGAAATGTACATGCGCCGCTTAGGAGGGTTTCAGAATGTCTTTCATGGTCACTCTTGTACATCCGCCGTCTCCGGAATGGGAAGCCTATGTGAACAGCCACCCGGAAGCTACCAACTACCATCAGTTCGCCTGGAAGCAGGTGATCGAGAGAAGCTTCGGGCATGAGGGGTTTTACTTGGCGGCCCGCGATCTGGCCGGTGATATCCGTGGTGTTTTGCCCCTGGTTCATATGCGCAGCCAGCTCTTCGGGCGGTTTCTGGTGTCGCTCCCGTTTCTGAATTACGGCGGCCTGCTGTGCGACTCCCCCGAAGCCGGTGACGCCCTGGTGGCCGAAGCGGAGCTGTTCAAAGGGCGCCTGGGGGTCGAGCATGTGGAACTGCGCCATGTGGAGCAGCTCCTCCCCGGCCTGGCCACCAAAAATCACAAAGTCACCATGCTGCTCGACCTTGCCAGTGATGAGAAGGGGCAGTGGGGGGGGCTCGATGCCAAGGTGCGCAACCAGGTCCGCAAGGCCCAGAAGAGCGGCCTGACGGTCCAGGTGGGCGGTCCCGAACTGCTCGACGGCTTCTACGAGGTTTTCTGCCGCAACATGCGCGATCTGGGGACACCGGTCTACGGCAAAGTGTTCTTCCGCAACATCTTTAAAGAGTTCCCTGAAAATACCCGAATTCTTTCCGTATTCCTCAACGATCAGGTGGTCGCCTCGGGGATTCTGATCTGGTACCGCGATCGACTGGAGGTCCCCTGGGCCTCATCGATCCGCGACTTCCGGGAGCTGTGCCCGAACAACCTCCTGTACTGGGAAGCGATCCGCTTCGCCATCGGCCAGGGTGCCCGTCAGTTCGATTTCGGCCGCTCCACCCCCGGCGAAGGGACCTTCCGGTTCAAGAGCCAATGGGGGGCCAAGCCGGTCAGTCTCTCGTGGCAGTACCTGCTTGATAAAGGGTCGGTTTTGCCGGAACTCAATCTGTCCAACCCGAAATACCGCCTGGCCATTCAGCTGTGGCAGCGGCTGCCGGTGCTGCTCACCCGCATCCTGGGGCCGAGAATTGTACGGAGTATTCCGTGAGGGCTGCCGTGGATATCTCCTTCGTCATCTTGACCTGGAATTCGGAGAGGTACATTGCCCGATGTCTCGACTCTCTTTTCGCAAGCCTGGAAGGGGCAGGGCTTTCTTGCGAGGTTTTCATTGTCGACAACGGCTCCCGTGACGCATCACCGGACATGCTGAAGGCGTATGCGGAGAAGCGCCCCGGGGTTATCACTCCGATTTTTCTGGAGACGAATGTCGGGACGACCGTTTCACGCAACATGGCTTTGCGTCGGGCCAGCGGTAATTTTCTGTGCATTATGGATTCGGACGTTGAGGTGGGCGATGGAGTGTTCCAGGGTCTCTTGGAAGTTCTTCGAGATAATCCTCAGGTCGGTATGGTCGTGCCGAAGATCTTTTATCCGAGCGGAAAATGGCAGAAATCGACGGATCGTTTCCCTACCCTGGCACACAAAATCAATCGGCTCTTTCGTCTACGGCAGATTGAAGCAGAGGAGGGGATTGAGTGCCGTAACATTTCGGTGAACTGTGAAGTGGATTACGCCATTTCGGCTCTCTGGTTGCTTCGGCGCGAGGTGCTGGAGAGTGTGGGCCATCTGGACGAAAAAATTTTCTATGCCCCTGAAGATGTCGATTACTGCCTGAGGGTTTGGAAAGCTGGTTATCCAGTTCTTTATGTCCCCTCCATAACGGTCGTCCATCACACCCAGGAAATTTCAAGGGGATGGAAGATCAACAAAGCGAAAATTGAACACCTGAAGGGACTCGTCTATCTGTTCGCCAAACATGGGTACTTTTTCCGGAGTCCGGACTTCAAGTCCTGCTGACCTTATGAGAGTTCTCTTCCTGGCATATTACTTTCCCCCGGATTCGAGCAGCGGTTCTTTCCGTCCGCTGTTCTTTGCCAACCATCTCACCCGCATGGGGGTTGATGTCCATGTTTTGACGGCGAAGGTGGAAGATTACCTTTGCGAACAAACAGTTGATGAGAAGCTTCTTTCGACCCTTTCGAAGCAGGTTCGGGTCACCCGTTGTGGCGTTCAGCGTCCCCGGGAGGCGGTCATTGCTTTCCGTGATCGACTGATGCGCAAGCGCTCATCGTCTAGAAACGGTGCCACAAACCAAGTCGCAGGCGCCACCTCCAGGCAAGGGGCATCTCGTCTCCAGAAATTAAAAGATACGGCCACAGATCTATTGGCAACCCCCGATCCGCAGGTCGGCTGGATTCCCGATTGCGTCCGCCGGGGGAAGGAAATCATCGGCAAGGAGAAATTTGATTTAATTTTTGCTACCGGGGGACCTTGGAGCGGGCTTGTCGCCGCTGCGCGGCTGAAAAAAGCAAGCGGATTGCCATTGGTCCTCGATTTCCGTGATCCCTGGTACAGCAACCCCGCCGCTGCTGGACGAGCCAAGATCTGCAGGCGCATCGACCTGGCTCTGGAAAAATATGTCATGAACTCGGCCGACGCCATCATCGCCAACACCGAGGAACTAAGAGCTGATTTCCTGAAGCGCTTTCCTCAGCTTTCAGGTGATCAGGTTGTGGCAATTACCAACGGCTTTGAGGACTATCTGCCGGCACTGGCTCGGCCCTCCGGTCGGCCCTTGACTTTAACTCACACTGGGGCGCTCTACTTCTCTCGGAACCCTTTACCGCTGCTGCAGGCGGCAGCAGATTTGATCACGTCCGGTCGCATCGGCAAGGGAGATTTCCGGTTGCAGTTTGTAGGAGGGATCCAGGTTGACGATTCCCGGGTCTCCGATCTGCTGTCCTCCGAGGCTTTGACGGGCGTCGTGGATGTGGTCGCCCGAGTTCCTTATGCCGAGTCGCTTCGGTACACCCAAGAGGCCGATGCTCTTCTGCTCATTCAACCAGACTTCCCTCTTCAGGTGCCTCGGAAGTTGTTCGAGTACATGGCGGCCCAGAAGCCGCTTTTTTGCATTGCAGAGCGACCGAGTGCTACGGGGAACCTGGTCGAGGAGAATGGACTTGGATACGTCTGTGGGAACGAGGAGAGTGAGATTGGAGAGAGTCTTTCCAAGCTGGTGGCCGATTGGCATGGGGGGGGGCTGTCGAGCTTTGCTTCAGGGAGGTTCGACAAATTCCGAAATGGATGCCTGACAGAAAAATTGATGGAAATTTTTTCCCAGGTCATTCCGGGCATTCCCCCCAATGTGGCAAATGCTGGAGTAACTGAAAAAGTTTTACATGGCCGTGGGGGAATCTAGGAATGTCCCTCACAAGCATGCTGTTCCTTTTGGTATTTCTCGGGCTTGGTTGGCTTTCCATGTCCAAGGATCCCGTCTATGGAATTGGGTGCTATATTTTGCTTTACTTTTTTGCCGGGCAGTGGTGGTGGCAGAGTCTTCCAAATCTGCCGTATTCAAAAATTGCCATTTTTTTCACCCTCGTTGGTATGGTTTCCAATTGGAACAAGTACAAGGCAAAAGCGTTTGATTACCCACCTACCAAATGGATATTTGCTTTAGGAGTTTTGTCTTTGCTAATTATTCCCTTTGCAATTGACAGTTATCATCACAATTTTTATGCTTCTATACTGTGGAAAAATATTCTTGTATTCTGGATATTGATTAAAGTTGTAGAAAATTTTGAAAAACTCAATAAAATACTTTATTTTTTCATTTGCGGCGCTTTTTATCTTTCATTTACGGCTTTCCAGCAGGGTCGTAACTCTGGTGGCCGTTTGGAAGGCATTGGGGTCGCAGACGGTCAGGACTCGAATCTTTGTGCGGCCGCGCTGGTCGTGGCCGTCCCCATCGTCCTAAGCTTGATGTACAGAGCAAAGGGAAAGGAGAAGTTATTCTTGAGTGCTGCGTTTGTTTTCATTCTCAATGCTCTGATTCTTTATAACAGTCGCGGCGCTTTCCTGGCTTTAGTGCTGGCCGCAATCGTTCTAGGCATCAATTTCTTTAGGAAAATTTTCTCCCGAAAGGGTGAAAGGGTAAAGCTGACCCTTGCCGCTGGTTTTGCGGTCTGTGCCTTCTTTTACCTGGCCGATCAGACATTCTGGGACCGGATGAGGACCTTGGAGGATACTTCGACCGAGGGTAGTGGTTACCGGATGTTAATCTGGCAATCCGCTTTAGATGTTCTCGCAGATTATCCTTTCGGCACTGGAGCGGATGGGTTCACGCTTATAAGCCACAGTTACATCCCCCCTGAAATGGTTTCAAGTACCGGCACCCGGGCCATGCATAATACTTATCTCCAAGCCCTGACGGAGTATGGAGTAATTGGTTTTCTTGTCTTTCTCTCTATGATTGGATCCGTATTTATTTACACCGCCCGCGCAAGGAAGTTTCTTATTGGTGAAGCAGAAAAATTTCTTCCGGTTCTTTTCGGATTGGAGGCCGCCTTCGCGGCTCATTTGTTCGCTGCCATTTTCATCAACAGGCTGTATTCCGAGGTGCTTTACTGGCTGCCGGCCCTCATTGCCGTGGCCGGGGGCCTTACTGTGCTTGGTCTAAATGGAAAAGATGAAAATATTTCATGTCATTAATTCCCTTTCGGTAGGGGGGATGGAAAATGTGCTCGTCTCCTTGGTGAACCGGATGGACCAGGGGTTTTTCGAGCATGAGATCTGCTGTGTGTCCGGTGGGGGGCCTATGGAGCACCGGCTCCGAGCAGGAATAAGAGTTCACTCCATGGAAAAAGGTAATGCGGCTGATCGGCTGATGGCTTTGAAAATTGCCAACATCCTACGTCGCTCTCGACCTGACCTCGTCCATACCTACAACTGGGGTGGGGTTGACGGCATTCTTGCCGCAAAGCTGGCATCACCATGCGGTGGGATACGTGTCGTACATGCAGAGCACGGTCGTGATTCGGCCGACCCTGAAGGTAAGAATAAAAAGCGCAACGTGGCGCGAAAACTTCTGAGCCCACTGGTGGACAGGTTTATCGCCGTATCCGCAGATCTTGACTCGTGGTTGGTGCGGCAGATAAAGATCCCTTCCGCGAAGGTTGTCAGGATTGTCAACGGTGTCGATACAGAGCTTTACCAGGCGGGCAAAGCCGACGGTCTCAGGAAGGAATTAGGCCTTCAACCCAACGAATTGGTCATCGGTTTCGTCGGGCGGCTCGATTCGGTCAAAGATGTTGGCATCCTCATTCAGGCCGTTCTCCGGCTCGGCGAGCCCTTTCGGCTCGTAATCACCGGGGATGGCCCCGAACGGATGAACCTCGAGCGTTTGGCCGGTGGGAACGGGCGAATCATATTTCTCGGTGAACGAAAGGATGTCGCTGCCGTTTACAAAGCTATCGATATTTTCGCCCTCTCCTCCATTGCCGAGGGGACGCCCTGCACCATCCAGGAGGCCATGGCCTCCGGACTCCCCGCAGTGGCGACCGGGGTGGGAGGGATACCGGCCCTCATCGAAGATGGGCGAAGTGGGTTTCTTTTCTCCCCCGGGGACATTGACGCCGCCGTCTCCTGCTTCTCCAACTATCGTCAAAATCCCGGACTCATTCAGAAACACGGGCAACACGGTCGCAGAAAGGCCGTCCAGGAATTTTCTTTGGATAAAATGACTCGCTCCTACCAAACCCTGTACCTTACTCTGGCTGGACGCTGCCAATGTGCGGAATAATTGGCATAGTTCACTTCGACTGCCGGCCGGTCGACCCTGATATCCTCAAAGGAATGACCGATACTCTCTCTCATCGAGGGCCAGATGACGAGGGTTACTTTGTCAACCGGCCGCTCACCTCCCACGGCCCAAAGTGGAAGTCAAGGGCAGGAGAGGGGAATGTCGGTCTAGGCCACCGTCGTCTCAGCATCATTGATCTCGCCTCTGGCCATCAACCAATGGCCAATGCCGATGGGACGATCTGGATCGCCTTTAATGGTGAAATCTATAACCACCACCTTCTGCGCCGTGAACTCGAAAGGGAAGGGTTCAAATTTCAGACTCGCAGCGACACTGAGGCGATTGTCCATGCCTATGAAATGTGGGGGGAGCGTTGTGTCGAGCGACTGCGTGGAATGTTTGCCTTTGCCATCTGGGACGAGAAGAAACAACGCCTTTTTCTTGCCCGCGACCGGGTCGGAAAAAAACCTCTTTACTACTACTGGAGCGACCGCAGGTTTCTCTTCGGCTCCGAGCTGAAGGCGATTCTGGCCTATCCTGAGACTTCGCAAGAGATCGACCCCCAGGCTCTCTTTGACTATTTCAACCTGTTGTATATCCCGGCGCCCAAGTCGATTTTCAAAGGGGTGCGCAAATTGCCGGCTGGCCATGTGATGACGGTCAAGGCCGGTGAGTCCCCCCGCATCCGCCCCTATTGGGATCTGAAGTTCCAGCCTGACCATAGCGTCTCCGAGGCCGAGTGGGGGGAGCGGATCCGCGAAAAGCTGAAGGAGTGCGTCGAGATCCGTCTCGAAAGCGAGGTCCCCCTCGGCGCTTTCCTGAGCGGTGGCATCGACTCCAGCGCAGTCGTCGCCAATATGAGCGGGTTGATGGATTCCCCGGTTAAGACCTCCTCCATCGGCTTCGAGGAAAGTGGTTTTAACGAACTCCCCTATGCCCGGAAGGTGGTGGGGCGTTACGGGACCGACCACCAGGAAAAGGTCGTCCGCCCCGATGCAGTCGGCATTCTCGAAAAACTTGTCTGGCACTATGATGAGCCTTTTGCCGACTCTTCCGCTATCCCGACTTTCTATGTCTCTCAACTCACCCGAGAACGTGTCACGGTTGCCCTCTCTGGGGACGGAGGAGACGAGAATTTCGCCGGCTATCGCCGCTATTTCTACGACCGACTGGAAAACCGGCTGCGAGGGGTACTCCCGGCTGTTTTCCGGCAGACCGCCATCGCCGCAATGGCGCGGATCTACCCCAAGGCGGACTGGCTTCCCCAGGTTTTTCGGGCAAAAACCCTTTTGACCAATTTGTCACTCTCGCCCATGGAGGGGTATTTCAACACCATGTCGTGGTTTGGACGGGATAAGGGCCGAATTCTTGCCCCGGATCTGAAACGGGATCTGCACGAGTACTCTCCCTTGCAGATCTTCGAAGAGTACGGGAAGGCCGCGGACACGAAGGATCCTTTGTCGCGCATCCAGTATGTGGATGTGAAGACATACCTGGTAGAGGACATCCTCACCAAAGTCGATCGTGCTTCCATGGCCAACTCTTTGGAAGTCCGGGTGCCACTTCTCGATCATGAGTTCATGGAACTGGCAGCGCAGATTCCCTCGGGGATGAAGTTGCGGGGAAAAGAAGGGAAGTCCATTCTCAAAAAAGCGCTTGAGCCCATCGTCCCCCACGACATCCTCTATCGGCCCAAAATGGGATTCTCCATGCCTTTAAAAGACTGGCTGCGGGGAGACCTCAAGCCAGTATTCAAAAGTGCAGTTTTCAAGGGAAGGGCCGGCGAGTTTTTGAATCTCTCCGAGGTAGATTCACTTTGGAAGGGGCACCAATCCGGGCTAAGAGATTTTTCCGCGGAGTTGTGGTCGGTCCTCTTCTTTGCTGTCTGGTGTGAAAAGATGATGGGTCGCTCGTTCGGGGGGGAGAGATGAAAATCCTTACGTTTACAACCCTTTTCCCGAACTCTCAGCAGCCCAATCTCGGGATTTTTATTAAGCACCGGATGTCGGCCGTCAACAAGTATTGTGACGCAGAGGTGCGAGTGGTCGCGCCAGTGCCGTATTTCCCCAATCTGCCGATCAATAAAAAGTGGCAGGCGTTCTCGCAAGTTCCCAAACTTGAGATCATCGACAGCCTGCCCGTTTATCACCCCTGCTATCTGGTTACGCCTAAGGTTGGAATGACGTGCTATTTTCTGACTCTTGCGTGGGGAGCAAAAGGGATCGTCAAGAAACTCCATAAGGAAGCACCCTTTGACCTCATTGATGCCCATTTTGTTTATCCTGACGGGCTGGCCGCTATTCTACTCGGCAAGATGCTGAAGATCCCTGTCGTTTTGTCCGCCCGCGGCACGGACATCAACCTCTACCCACAGTTCCGGTTGATCAACCCACTTGTTAAAGCTGCCGTGCGAAAGGCCGATCACCTAGTCTCTGTCTGCAGGTCGTTGCAGGATATGATGCTGGATCTTGGGGGCGACCCGGAGCGGGCGGCGATAATTCCAAACGGTATCGATGATAGCATTTTCAAACGGATCCCAAAGAGTGAGGCTAGGCGTGTTGCCGGGATTGACTTAGACCAAAGAGTGATGCTGGTTGTTGGAGCCCTTATCGAGAGAAAAGGCATTCATATTCTCCTGGAGTCTTTAACCAGCCTCAAGAAAATGGGACGGCTCGATTTCACGACCTACGTCATCGGCAAAGGGGACTATAGGCCAATGCTTGAACAACAAATTGCAACTTCTGGCCTGCATGACAAAGTGAAACTGGTTGGGGAGGTTGCCAACGAGAATCTTCGTTACTGGTACAACTCTGCCAATCTTTTTTTCCTCGGCAGCAGTCGCGAGGGATGGCCCAATGTCGTGAGTGAAGCGCTCGCCTGCGGTGTTCCGGTGGTAGCAACTGGTGCTAACGGCACCCCCGAAATATTGAAGTCAAGTGACTATGGGCTCATTGTCGAGAGGAACAGCGAAGCTTTCGCCGAAGCAATTGTTGAGGGCTTTAGAAAAGAATGGGACTACGACAAAATCTATCAGTACGGACAATCCCGCTCGTGGAGGCAGGTGGCCTCGGAAGTAAGGGACGTCTTTGATTTAGTGCTCTGTCGTACAAAAGGGAGGGCTGCGGTATGAAGGTTCTGCATGTTCTGGATCATTATAAGCCAGCTTCCGATGGATACGTCTTTCGGTCGAATTACATTCTTAAACACCAGAAGCCTTTTGGTGTGGAGCCCGTAATTCTGACATCCCCCCGCCACGGAGTCGTGCAGAGGGAAGTGGACGAGTATGATGGGATTCGGGTATACCGGACCCCCTACCGAGAATACGCGGTCCCTTTTGTCCGGGAGTTTCTGCTTATGGATGTGCTGGCAAAGCGACTTGAGGAAGTCATAACGCAGGAAAAGCCCGATTTAATTCACGCTCATTCACCCAGCCTCAATGGATGGCCGGCTGCTCGGGTAGGGCGGAAACATGGAATTCCCACAGTCTATGAAATTCGGGCCTTCTGGGAAGACGCTGCCGTCGAGAACGGAAGTTTTACCGAATTCTCCATGAAATACAAGATCAGTCGTAAGGTCGAAACCCTTCTCATGGGGCGGGTTGATCACGTTTTTACGATCTGCAAAGGCTTGCGGGATGAGATCCTCGCAAGGGGGATATCGTCCGGCAAGGTCGGTGTCATTCCGAACTGTGTCGACTTCGGACAGTTTCAGCCCCTGCCATATGATCAGGAGATGGCTGAGAGCTTAGGCCTGAGCGGAAAGTTCATCTTTGGCTTCATCGGTTCACATTACCACTTCGAAGGGCTAGATGTGCTAATCGAGGCCTTTGCCCGCATGGCCGATCGCAAACCAGAGGCGCGGCTCCTCATCGTGGGGGATGGGAACGCTTTTGATGAGTGGAAGGGGTTGGCCACGAAGCTTGGTCTGGAGGGGAAGATCATCTTTACAGGTAGGGTGCCGCATGAAGAGGTCAACCGATATTATTCCATCGTTGATGCCCTTGTTTACCCGCGCAAAAGCATGCGATTGACCGAACTTGTCACCCCTTTAAAGCCATTAGAGGCCATGGCTATGAAAAAAGTGGTGATTGGCAGCGATGTGGGGGGGATCTCCGAACTCGTCACTAATGGCGAAACGGGTTTTCTCTTTCGCGCCGGAGATGTTCAACATCTGGAAAGCATTCTCGTCTCTGTCTTAGAGGGAAAAGATTCCCTGGGGCATATAGCCGAGACTGCGCATAAACATGTCCTTATTCGTCATGATTGGAATGGGGCCGTTGGTGAGTATCTTCCGATTTACCATCATTTGCTTGCGCAGAACGTTGCCAGGTTAGGAGAGGTGGCTTGATTGATGCAAGTGATTGAGGAAACATTTGTCGGAGGATTAACATGTATAATTTAAAACCCCCAGCAGTTGGCCTGCTTTCCCTTCTCCTCATGCTGGTCTGCTTTCCCACCCCTCCTGTGGAGGCGGGGATCATCACTACTCTGGTGGTCAGGGAAAAAGCCGGAGTCACCAGTACCAACTACCC
>JACZKF010000193.1 GCA_014860175.1 Desulfuromonadales bacterium
GCAAAAAAGGGCGGGTCAGGGCCAGCAGCGGCGCTCCGACCAGGATGACCATGACCAGTTCAAAGGTGACGACCAGCAGGCGCCGGGGGGCGGCGGCCAGGTCGACCTTCCCTTCGCCGCTGGCCGGCAGCACCAGTTCAGCCAAGGTGAGGCCGAGTTTGCGGCCGATGCGGATCACCCCGAGAAAGAAAGGGGTGGCCAGAGCCAGGGCAAGGGCGATGAGGGCGAAGTAGGCGACCGTCTCAGGGATCCCCAGCCCGTCACGGGCAAAGGCGAGCAGCCGGCCGCGGGCGGTGATGATGCCGACGACAATGCCGGCAAACAGCGCCGCATCGAGGAGCAGGCGGCGCACCAGGCGGCGCAGTTGCGCCACCGTGCTTTGGGCGCGGGGGGCGTTGCGCAGCCCCTCGATCCAGCTGCCGTAAAGAACGGTAAAGGTCTGCAGCGGCTGCGGCAGCTGGCGGTCGACCCAACTGGCAACCGGTCCCGAAGCCCGGACCAGCCAGGGGGTGGTCAAGGTGGTCAGAGCCGAGATGGCAATCGCCACCGGGTAGAGGAAGCTGCCGGTGGCCTGCAAAGTCAAGCCGAGACCGGCGATGATGAAGGAGAATTCGCCGATCTGCGCCAGGCTCATTCCGGACTGAATGGAGATGCGCAGCGGGTTGCCGGTCAGGAAGGAGCCGAGGGAGACGCCGACGATCTTTCCGATCACCACGACCGCAGTCAGCACCACCACTGCCGGCCAGTGCTGCCAGATCAAGGTGGGATCGATCAGCATCCCGACAGAGACGAAAAACACCGCGGCGAAGATGTCGCGCACCGGCTCGACCAGCTGCTCCACTTGTTTCTCTTCCCCCGATTCGGCAATCAGGGAGCCGGCGATGAACGCTCCCAGGGCGACCGAATAGCCGAACCGGTCGGCCAGCAGCGCCAGGGCGAAGCAGATACCGATACTGGCGACGATGGTGGTTTCCGGGCGGTTGAGGCGAATGATCAGGCGCATGACCCGCGGCACCACGATCACCCCAATCCCCACCAGAGCGACCAGAAAGGCCGCCAGCTTCCCCACGGTCATCGCCAGGGGACCGGCCTCCAGACCACTGCCGGTGGCGATGGCGGTCAAGGTGGCCAGCAGCAGGATGGCAATCAGGTCTTCGACGATCAGAACCCCGACCACCATCTCCCGCAGCCTGCCGATGACCCGCTGTTCCTGAAAGGCCTTGGCGACAATGGTGGTACTGGAGATGGCGACGATGGCGCCGGTGAACAGGCTCTCGATGGGGCTCCAGCCAAAGGCCTGGGCAACGGTGAAGCCGAGCCACATCATCAGGCTGGTCTCCACCACGGCGGTTCCGGCGGCGGTCGGCCCGACCTGAACGAGTTTGCGCAGGCTGAATTCGAGGCCGAGGGAGAACATCAGCAGGATCACCCCGACCTCGGAGAGGGTGCGTACCACCGAACTATCGGCAACCAGCGGCAGCGACAGGTGCGGGCCGATGAGCAGCCCGGCGAGAATGTAGCCGAGAATGACCGGCTGGCGCAGGCGCTGGAAGACGACGGTCGTCACCGCCGCCACGCACAGTACGATGGTCAGAGCGCGAAGAAATTCGTGAGGATCTTGCATGGGGACCACTTTAACCTTGAGCGGCCGCCGCTGCCAAGAGGGGAATTCCGGCAGGCGCTGGAGATTTTCCTCCTTTTTGCAATTGGCTCGATTTTTTCTATAGTTATGAAAACGGCATCAAACGGGGCGGGAGCGAAAGAGCGAAGCGCTCCGAGCCGAGAAAGGACTTAGGCCATGGCGGTCAGACCTTCCTGGAGCGGCAACCTGAAACTTTCCCTGATCACCATTCCGGTGCGCCTTTACCGTGCGGTCAGCAGCACCGCCAAGACCAGCCTCAACATGCTGCACGAAGGGTGTAACCAGCGGATCCGCTACCAGTACACCTGCCCGGTGCACGGGGAGGTGGAAAAGGGGAACATCGTCAAGGGATATCAGTACGAGAAGGGGAAGTTCGTCGTCCTGGAAGAGGAGACGCTGGACAAAGTGAAGGTGGAAACCAGCAAGATTCTGGAGATCGTCCAGTTCGTCGGCAACCAGGAACTCGATCCGGTCTACCTGGAGACCCCCTACTATCTCTCCCCCGACGGCCCGGTGGCGGAGGAAGCCTTTCGCGTCCTGCGCGAGGCGATGCGGGAAAGCGGCAAGACGGCCATCGGCCGGGTCACCATGGCGGGGCGCGAACACCTGGTGGCCATCGCCCCGGAAGACAAGGGGCTCCTCCTCACCACCTTGCACTACAACCCGGAGGTGCGCAGCGCTGCCCCCTATTTTGCCGAAATCAAGGATGCGGCAGTCAATCCGGAAGAGCTCCAATTGGCGCGGCAGCTGATCGAGACCAGATCGCGGCCGTTTCGGCCGGAGGAGTTCACCGACCGCTACGAGGAAGCGCTGCAGCAGACCATCCGCTCCCGCATCGAAGGGCGCGAACCGGAGGTGGTCGAGGTGCCGGAGGTCGGCCGGGTCGTCGACTTCATGGAAGCCCTCAAGCGTAGCGTGGCGCAGGAGGCGCGGCAGGCGGATGAGCGCCAGCCCAGCCGCCAGGCGCCGGCGGGGGTACGGCGTGATCCCCCCCGCAGCCGGCAGAAAAAAAGTGGCTGAAGCTCGATCCTTTGCAGACCGCTACCGGCC
>JACZKF010000194.1 GCA_014860175.1 Desulfuromonadales bacterium
GTGCGGCACCGAGGAAGTCTACTTCGCCGCCTTCAGCCAGCCGGTCGACGGCGGCATCATGGTGACCGCCAGCCACAACCCGATGGACTACAACGGCATGAAGCTGGTGCGGGCCGGCGCCCGGCCGATCAGCGGCGACAGCGGCCTCGACGCCATCCGCCAGTTGGCCGAGAATGGTCTGTTTGCTCCCGCCGGCCGGCGCGGTGAGGTGCGTCCCCTCGAGCTGCGCGGCGACTACGTCCGCCATCTGCTCGGTTATCTCGACCCGGCGTCGCTGCGCCCCTTGCGGCTGGTGGTGAACGCCGGCAACGGCTGCGCCGCCCCGGCCATCGATGCCCTGGCGCCGCATCTCCCCTTCGAACTGGTGCGGGTGCACCACCAGCCCGACGGCACCTTCCCCAACGGCATCCCCAATCCGCTGCTGCCGGAGAACCGAGCCGCCACCCGCGACGCCGTCCTGGAGTATGGTGCCGACATGGGGATCGCCTGGGACGGCGACTTCGACCGCTGTTTCCTGTTCGATGAGCAGGGAAACTTCATCGAAGGGTATTACATCGTCGGCCTGCTGGCCGAGGCGCTGCTGCAGGGGCATCCAGGGGCGAAGATCATCCACGATCCACGTCTGACCTGGAATACCATCGACCTGGTGCGCGCCGCCGGCGGGGTGCCGGTGCAGAGTAAAACCGGCCACGCCTTCATCAAGGAACGGATGCGCGCCGAAGACGCCATTTATGGCGGCGAGATGAGCGCCCATCACTCTTTCCGCGATTTTGCCTACTGCGACAGCGGGATGATCCCCTGGCTGCTGGTAGCGGCCCTGATGTCGGCCACCGGCCAGCCGCTGTCGGCCCTGGTGGGGGAGCGGATGCGCCGCTACCCGGCCAGCGGCGAAATCAACCGCCGTCTGGCCGATCCGCAGGGGGCGATTGCCGCCGTCGAGGAGCAGCTTGCCCATCAGGCCCTGGCCATCGACCGCACCGATGGCCTGAGCCTCGAGTTTCCAGCCTGGCGTTTCAATCTGCGCTGTTCCAACACCGAACCGGTGCTGCGCCTCAATGTCGAAGCACGGGGCGACGAACAGTTGATGCGGCGCATGACCAGAACCCTGCTGGCGGTGGTCGACAGATTCTGAGCGGCCCTGACTGGTTAGTTTTTTTTCATTGCTGGCTGGCGGTGGCTCCCACATTGGGTACAATCCTCACGTCCGGCCGCTTCGCCCCGTCGGGGAAGCCAGCAATGTGAATCCGAATCCGAATCCATCCTGGAGGTTGACCGATGAACGTGACTGTCGTGGGCACCGGCTATGTTGGCCTGGTGACCGGAACCTGTTTCGCCGAAATGGGGAACACCGTAACCTGCGTCGATATGGACGCCACCAAAATATCCCAGCTAAAAGCTGGAAAAGTACCGATCTATGAGCCGGGGCTGGATGCGATGGTGCAGAACAACGCCCGCGAAGGGCGGTTGCTGTTCACCACCTCGTTGCCCGAGGCGATGGTGAACAGCAGTCTGTTCATGATCGCCGTCGGTACCCCCCCCGACGAAGACGGCTCGGCCGACCTCAAGCATGTGCTGGCAGTGGCGCGGGAGATCGGCCGCCACCTGCAGCAGTACGCGGTGGTGGTCGACAAGTCGACGGTGCCGGTCGGAACGGCGGAGAAAGTTCGCGCCGCCATCGCCGGCGAACTGGAGAAGCGGGGGGTGGAGATCCCTTTCGATGTCGTAAGTAACCCCGAGTTTCTCAAGGAGGGGGCGGCGGTGGAAGATTTCATGCGCCCCGACCGGATCATCATCGGTACCGACAGCGAGAAAGCCCGGGAAATGCTGCATCGGCTGTATGCCGATTTCTCCCGCAACCACGACCGCATCGTCTTCATGGGGGTGCGCGACGCCGAAATGACCAAGTATGCGGCCAATGCCATGCTGGCCACCAAAATATCGTTCATGAACGAAATGGCCGGGCTGTGCGATCGCCTGGGGGTTGATGTGGAGAAGGTGCGGCTGGGGATCGGCTCCGATGCGCGCATCGGTTTTTCCTTCATCTATCCTGGCTGCGGTTACGGCGGCTCCTGCTTCCCCAAAGATATCAAGGCGTTGATCCATATGGCCGAGGATTGCCAACTCGAGCCGCTGGTGCTGCAGGCGGTGCACTGGCGCAACGAGCGGCAAAAGCAGGTGCTGTTCCAGAAGGTCGCCGCCCGCTTCGGGGCCGACCTGACCGGGCTGACCTTTGGTCTGTGGGGGGTGGCGTTCAAACCAGGGACCGACGACATCCGGGAGGCGCCGGCCGTCGTTTTGCTGCAGGAGTTGATCGCGGCTGGCGCCCGGGTGCAGATTTACGACCCCGAAGCCTTGGCGGCCGCCCGGCGGGAGTTGCCATCGGCGTGGTTCGAGCAGGGGAGAATCATCGCGGCCAAGCACCAGTACGAGGCGCTGGAAGGGGTCGACGCCCTGATTCTGGTCACCGAATGGAAACCGTTCCGGCACCCGGACTTCCGGGCGATGAAGTCGATGATGAGCCAACCGGTGATCTTCGACGGGCGCAACCAGTACGACCCGAAACTGGTCAAGGCCGAGGGGTTCGAGTACTACGCCATCGGCCGCGGCGACACCCTCGACCTCCCCCAACCGGCCCAACTCCCCCGCAGCGCCGCCGTGTAGAAG
>JACZKF010000195.1 GCA_014860175.1 Desulfuromonadales bacterium
GGTCGATGGAGAGGGCCATGTCGCGAATCAGCCGGGACGACTTTTCCACCATCTCCGCCTGGGTTTCGGCCCCTCGGTTGATCTGATCGACAGCGGCGAAAATTTCGTGGGCGGTCACCGTCGTCTGCTCGGAGGTGGCCGAAACCTCCTGGGCCGCTTCGGCGACCTTGACCGAGGAGGCCCGGATATAGCCGACCAGCTCCCGCAAACTCCCCACCACCCGGTTGAGGGAATCGGCGAGATCGACGGTCTCATCGATGAACAGCGGATTTTTCAGCCGCACATCCCGCGACAGGTCGCCGCTGCCGAGGCGTTCGGCGGAGTCGGTCAGGACCCGGATGTTGGCGGTGAACGCCTTGGAGAAGATCCACCCCTGCAGCAGGCCGACCAGCATGGCGCAGGAGACGGTGAACAGCTGCCGCCACTCGGCATCGATCCCGAGATAGGGGACCGCCAGATTCACCAGCCCCATGGAAGCCACCACGCTGATAAACCCCATGATGAACTTGTAACTGATACCGATGCGCATGCGTCACTCCTGAAGCCGCCAGATGAAATGGAATGGAATGTTCAAAGCCAGGGGCGACCGGTTCGATCAGGGGACCCGGAACCTGGCCGTCAGCCGGCAAAATGATCGAATCCCCCCCGCCCCGGGGTGCGCTCTTGCCTCTGGGCGTCGACCAGCACCAGCCCCGGGCCGCTGGTCAGCTCTCCTACCCGGGTCAGCGCCAGGCCGAGTTGCGCCGCCAGGGGGGGCAACTCGGCAGCGCGCTCAGGGGGGACGGTGAACAGGAGCTCGTAGTCCTCCCCTCCGGCCAAGGCCAGCTCCAGCAGCGCCGGCTCCGCCGCCAGCGCCGCCCGAAAGGCGGGGGAGAGCGGCAGGGAGGCTGTTGCCACCCTCCCCCCGACCCCGGAGGCGGTCAGCAGGTGGCCGAGATCGGCGACCAGGCCGTCGGAGAGATCGACCATCGCCGTCGCCAGGCGAGCCGCCGCCAGAGCCCGCCCCAGCCCGGTGCGGGCCGAAGGGTTGTGGTGGCGCTCGGCCAGAAAAGCTTCCGGCGCCTCGCCGGCGAGCAGCTGCCGCAGGGCCAGGGCGCTGTCCCCCAGGGTACCGGAGACATAGATCGCGTCCCCCGGGCGGGCGCCGCTGCGACCGACCAGCTCCCCGGCGGGTACGCTCCCCTCGGCCGTCACCGAAATCAGCAGCGGCCCCGGGGAGCGGCAGGTATCGCCGCCGGCCAGCGACGCCCCGTAATCGGCGGCGGCGGCCAGAAAACCGTCGATGAAGGCATCCAGAGCGGTGACCTCCAGATCGGCGGGGAGGGCCAGCGCCAAAAACAGGTATCTTGGCGTCCCCCCCATGGCGGCGATATCGCTGACGTTGACGGCGACACTTTTGCGCCCCAGGCGATGCCAGTCGGTCCATTCCCGACGGAAGTGGACCTGTTCCAGCAGCAGGTCGGTGGTGGTCAGCAGCAGCTCCCCCGGGGGAATCTCCAGAGCGGCGCAGTCGTCGCCGATCCCCAGACGCACCCCCGGCCCCGGCGGACACTGCCGCCGCAGCCGGGAGATGAAGCCGAACTCTCCGAGTTGTGCAATCTTCATGCCTTGGGCTTCAGCGCCGCTGCCAGCACATCGTCCATCGAGCGGGCGAGGACGAAATGGATCTTCTTGCGCAGATGGCGGGGGATCTCCTCCAAGTCCTTTTCGTTGCGCTGGGGGATGATAATGGTATGGATGTGCGCCCGCACCGCCGCCAGCGCCTTCTCCTTGAGGCCGCCGATCGGCAGCACCTTGCCGCGCAAGGTGATCTCACCGGTCATTGCCACATCCTTGCTCACCGGCCGCCCGGTCAGGGCGGAGATCAGCGCCGCCGCCATGGTCACCCCGGCGCTCGGCCCATCCTTGGGGATAGCCCCGGCCGGCACGTGAATATGGATCGCCAGCCGTTCGAAGACTTCCGGATCGATTTGCAGCTCGGCGGCGTGCGCCCGGGCATAGGAGAGGGCGGCCTGGGCGCTCTCTTTCATCACCTCCCCCAGGTGGCCGGTCAGGGTCAGCTCCCCCTTCCCCTTCATGGTGGTCGCCTCGACGTGCAGGATCTCTCCCCCCACTTCGGTCCATGCAAGGCCGGTGC
>JACZKF010000196.1 GCA_014860175.1 Desulfuromonadales bacterium
GCTCATTCACGGCTCACCGGCGCGGTGGGACAAAGGAGCAACAGCGACGGTGCGACTGCATCTGCTTCGGGCATTCGGGTCCCGCAATTTCCGCCTTTTTTTCGCCGGGCAGAGCGTCTCCCTGGTCGGCACCTGGATGCAGCAGGTCGCCGTCGCCTGGCTGGTCTACCGGCTCACCGGTTCGGCCGTTCTCCTCGGGGTGGTCAGTTTTGCCGGGCAGATCCCCGCCTTTTTCTGCTCCCCCCTGGCCGGAGTGTTCGCCGATCGCTGGAACCGCCGCCGGCTGCTTCTCTGGACCCAGGGGCTGGCCATGGTTCAGGCCACTCTCCTCGCCTCCTTCGTCTTCGCCGGCACCATCCAGGTCTGGCATCTGGTCGTCTTCAACGCCCTGCTCGGCATCATCAACGCATTCGACATCCCGGTGCGCCAGAGTCTGGTGGTGGAGATGGTCGACAAGAAAGAAGACCTCCCCAACGCCATCGCCCTCAACTCCTCCATGGTCAACAGCGCCCGCCTGATCGGCCCCTCCCTGGCCGGGATTCTGATCGCTGCGGTCGGCGAGGAGATCTGTTTTCTCATCAATGCCGTCAGCTACCTGGCGGTGCTCCTGGCCATCGGCGCCATGCGCCTGGCGCCGGCCGCCCCGCGGCAGAACCGCAAGCACGTCCTGCTGGAGCTGCGGGCGGGGTTCGGCTACGCCTTCGGCTTCACCCCGATCCGGGCGATCCTCCTCCTGATCGCCCTGGTCGGGCTGGTCGGCATGCCCTATTCGGTCCTGCTGCCGGTCTTTGCCCGGGAGGTCCTCCATGGCGGGGCGGAAACTTTCGGCTTTCTGATGACGGCCGCCGGCCTCGGGGCTCTGGCCAGCACGATTTTTCTCGCCTCCCGCCGAAGCGTCGTCGGCCTTGGACGGGTGATGGTCATCGCCACCGCCCTCTTCGGCCTGGGGCTCATCGGCCTCGCCTTCTCCCGTCTTCTCCCCCTCTCCCTTGCCTTCATCGCCCTTGGCGGTTTCGGCGCCATGGCTCTCATCGCCTCGAGCAACACCATCATCCAGACGATCGTCGAGGACGAGATGCGGGGGCGGGTGATGAGCCTGTTCACCATGGCCTTTCTCGGGATGACCCCCCTTGGCAGCCTCGCCGCCGGCGCTCTGGCCGACAGCATCGGCCCCACCACCACCCTGGTCGCCGGCGGCTTCTCCTGCCTCGCGGCCGCCGCCGTCTTCGCCAGCCGCCTCCCCACCCTGCGCCAGCTCGTCCACCCGATCTACGTGCGGATGGGGATCATCCCCGAAGTGGCCAAGGGGTTGCAGACCGCTTCCGATCTGTTCGTCCCCCCGGAGAAGCCGTAGCTGCATCCTTCCCTCGATGGCTCCTGATCCGCTACAATAGTTGGAGAAGCTCCCCGGCAGTGGGGGGAAGCGGTTGCAGGGAGGATACGACATGAAACGGATGATGGTAGCGGCAGCTTTGGGCGTGTGGATCGTTGCCGCCGCATTCGCGGTGCAGGCACAGATGCTCCCCCTGGAAGCGGCGGAACAGCAGGCGATGAATGATACGGTCCAGTACGCCCTCGAAAACAATCGAACCGAGCAGGCCGCCGACTGGGTGAACCCGGACACCGGCCGCGCCGGGGCTGTGGTTCCGGTCAGGACCTTTCATGACCCCCAGGGGCTCCCCTGTCGCGAGTTCCTCACCGTGATTACTATCGGCGGCCGGGAGGAACAGGGGTACGGCACCGCCTGCCGGCAACCGGATGGGGACTGGCAGATCGTCGCTCCAGAGCGCCAGCTTCTGACCTCTGTTCCGGTCCCGGCTCAAAACATCTACCTCCTGTCTACCCCGCCACCAGTGTACTATCGGTATCCGGAGGGGTTCTACGGCTCATATCCGATCTTCCTGAGCTTTTCCTACGTCTATCGCAGCGGCCACCTGCACCGCGGCCATCACTATCTCAGCGGCCGGGATTTTCGCCACCGCTATCCTCTTGGGGTCCGGGAGCGGGTCTTTGTCGGCCCGCGAATTTATCATTATCATCAGAGGTTCGATGACCGCCGGGGGCGGGGCAAGTACGAGGGG
>JACZKF010000197.1 GCA_014860175.1 Desulfuromonadales bacterium
CTTCGTCTCCGTCTCCGCCACGAAGGTCGAGACCGCGTGGGCCGAGGAGAGCGGCAAAAGGATCGCTGCCCCGACCATCATCGCGATGGCCAGAGCGGCAAACAATGATCTTTTCATAGTACTTCCTCCATGTTTGTCTCATGAAAACTTTTACATAGATACACGCGTTTCAAACCTTTCCGTGCGCCCTTAGAAGCCGAAGGAGAGCTGGGCGACGAATTCATAGGGGTTCTCCTCCCCGGGCCCGCTGTAGGTTGCCGAGCCGGCGAAGAGGTAGGCGCCCACCACGTCGAGGTTGAGGTTCTTCAGGAGCGCATAGGTCACCCGCAGGTCGATTTCCGTACCCAGGGCGCCGCTCTCGGCGAAGGGGGTGTCTTCGACCAGCCGGGCATGCCACACGTCGGCCCTGAAGGCGAGCTTGTCGGTCGCCTTGAAGCCGGCGCCGATGTTGAACGCCCGGATGTTGCTGATCTTGTCCGCGGGGGAGTTGGCCGAGGCCTGGTTGTCGCTCAGGCCGTACCCCATGATCTCCGCCCAGTAGTACATCTGGCCGCGGGGCACGTAGAACGCCTCGGCGTCCCCGGTCGTCGTCCGATCGTCGCCCGTCGCCCAGAAGGCCTGGCCGTGGACGTCAAAGGCGCCGAACTTCACCGTGCCGCCGAGGGCCAGCAGGTGGGCCTTCACATCGACCTTCCCGCCCGCGAGCAGGTCCGCGTCGCCGCCTTCATAGATCCCGGTGAACCAGAGGCTGGAGCCGCCGGCGAACTTCCAGTCGACGTCCGCGCCCGCGAAGTAAACGTTGACCGACTTGTTGCCCGTCGTCTCGGGCCATTTGCTCGCATCCTTCGAATAGATGTACGCCACGGTCGGGGTCAGGGCGAGGTTCCCGAAGTTGAAGGTGGGCTTCAGGACGTAGTAGTCGACGTCGTTGTCGTTCCGGTCCTTGCCGATGCCCCCCTCGTAGGCCTTCATCCAGATGAAGGGGATCTGGAAGGTGCCGCCCTTGTAGGTCACGGCCGCGCCGGCGAAATCATCGTCGAACAGGAAGCCGCGGTTGAGGATCCGGTGCTGCAGGCCCACCAGGAAGTTGAAGTCCCCGAGGTTGAAGTTGGCGTAGGAATTTTTGATCCGGAAGATGGTCGTGCCGTCGGTGCTGATGCCGCCGCCGTTGTTGACGTCGCCGTAGGTGACGTTGAATTCGAACTGGTTGACGAATTTGAAGTCTTCGCTGAAGACCGCCGTGTAGAACAGCCGCGTTCGGGTATCGACCTGCTGCAGGTCCCTCGCTCCGGTGTCGTTTCCGGTGAAGTCCTTCTGCGTGTAGGCCCGGGTGCGCCAGTAGCCGCCGAATTCATTGTCGATCGCCGCCGCTGGCAGGCTCAGGGCAAGCACCAAGCCAACAGCGAGAAAACCAATAAAAATCCTCTTCATATCCTGTCTCCTCCTTGCTTATGTTTCGTTTTTGGTTAGACTTACAGGTCCCTCCATATTGCGGTGCTACGCTGTTAGTCTCTGCCGTTCCCACCTCCTCTCACGAAACACTTTGAAATTAATCGATTAACACATTATCAGGCCGGACAGCCACGTGCCCGCTGTTCCTTTGCCATCCAATGGTATACCTGTATGCACCTCATGCTACAGAACATCTGAAATGTCAATAAGTTTGTATGGGGGGTAGGCTCTTCGTCGGGAGACCGGCCTGCTCATCATTCAGGGACCGACCAACACGTTGCAGTTCAGGATAGCGGAGGGTTTGACTCCAAGACCCTCTTGGCCAGCATCTTAACCTGCAGAAGGTCAAAAGGTTTAGTAACAAACATGTAGGCGTTTTTTTCGATGCTCTCCTTCATACTGTCTGTAATGATCCCTGCCGTCATCATGATCACTTTTGTTGCGGGAGAGAGTTCCTTGAATCTGTTCAACAAATCCACACCGTTCATATCCGGGAGAAAGATATCCAAAAAACAAAGATCATAGGACGACGAGGCAATCTCCGTCAGGGCGACCTGGCCCGTTTCGCTGGTAGTGACCTCCGTGGTTTCGGTTTTCAGCGCCTTTTCCAAACCGTAGAGGAGCAACTGTTGATCGTCGACGATGAGTATTTTTTTCATAACTTCTAAAAACCGTGCCCTCAGAGAGCATTTGATCTTCGGTAAAACCGGCATGTCTGCAGTTGCTTCCGGCATCCAGGAACACACAGGTGTATACCTTATGTGGCACGACAGGATAAATGTCAACAAATTTTTCGCGGATGGGTTTTCCGATACTCTGCGCAAGCGTCATGTCCGTCCGATATAGTTGAGGAAGCGGTTCATCCCAAAAAAAAGTTGACTATGGTGAAAATTTTAAATAATGGGTAAAATTTTTTGAAACCTTCCCGCGGAATGCCCCGTCCTGTCAACGGGGACGAATTCGAAGCGGGAGGAAGGAGAATGCGCCCCCCTCAGTCAGTTTCAAGGTGCCCATTCTGCGGCATGGTAATTCACTGTTAGTCTACAGCGCAAAGAGGCTGTGTGATAAAGAACATGGACAATACCGGTACATCGCGGGGCGATCAAAATCAGTTGGAGGGCTGTGCTGCGTCATGGTGTGGAGACAGAAATGATAAGCGTTGATAAGCTTAGTCGTGCGTTCGGGTCGATAATCGCGGTCGACGACATATCCTTCGATGTGCAGCGGGGGCAGGTACTCGGGTTCCTCGGGCCCAACGGTGCAGGCAAGAGCACCGCGATGAAAATGCTGGCCTGTTTTCTTGAACCCGACGGCGGTACGGCCTCCGTTTGCGGCTATGATATC
>JACZKF010000020.1 GCA_014860175.1 Desulfuromonadales bacterium
CTCCGCCGCTGGGGGCTTGGCGGTGGGGGCGATGTCCTCGGCTCCACCCCAGGAGATGAAGAGCAGGGACGCCCAGACGATGCTGACCAGTAAAACGATAATCTTTGTCATGGCGCGTAAGATACATAAACGCTGGCTGGAAATCAACAGGTCATTTTCCGATTTTAACTGACATTTTTTGCCTCTTGCCGGCCCCCTCCGGCCATGGTATTAACCGGGTGCCTTTCACGGTAGGAAATGAGCCCGCTTTCCACTACCGACCTCCTGCCCCCAGGAGGGACAACGTATCCTCTTCCCCAGGTAATCTGCCCGCTGTCTTCCCATGGATCTGACGACTCTCAATAAAGAACAGTTGGCCGCCGTGCGTCATACGGAAGGCCCATTGCTGCTGCTGGCCGGGGCCGGCTCGGGCAAGACCCGGGTCATCACCTACCGGATCGCCTATCTGCTGCTGGAAAAAGGGGTGCCGGCGGAGTCGCTGCTGGCGATGACCTTCACCAACAAGGCGGCCCGGGAGATGCAGGAGCGGGTGACCGCCCTGGTCGGCCGGCGGGCCCGCGACATGGTCATCTCCACCTTCCATTCCCTCGGGGTGCGGCTGCTGCGGGAGGAGATCGAGAAGCTCGGCTACAAGAAGAATTTTTCCATCTACGGCACCGCCGATCAGGTGCGGCTGGTGCGCGATCTGGCGCAGCAACTGGCCCGGGGCGACCGCAAATATGACGCCGAGCGGCTGCTGTGGATCATCTCCGGCGCCAAAAACCGCCTGCTCGGCCCCGAGGCCTTTGTCCCTCACCCCCGCGACGACTACCAGCAGATGGCCGCCGTCGTCTACCCCCGCTACCAGAAGGCGCTCAAGGCTTACAACGCCATCGATTTCGACGACATTTTGCTGCTGACCATCCGTCTGCTGACCGAGCAGCCGTCGGTACTGACCACCTGGCAGACCCGCTTCCGGTACATGATGGTCGATGAATACCAGGATACCAATGCCGCCCAGTACCAGCTGTTGCGACTGCTGTGCGCCCAGCACCGCAACCTGTGCGTGGTGGGGGACGACGACCAGTCGATCTACGGCTGGCGCGGGGCCGACCTCGGCAATATCCTCGATTTCGAGAAAGACTACGTCGGCGCCCGCAGTATCCGGCTGGAGCAGAACTACCGCTCCAGCGGCAATATTCTGGCGGCCGCCAATGCCCTGATCCGCCACAATCGCCAGCGCAAGGAAAAGGCGCTGTGGACCCATGACGGCCCCGGCCTCCGCATCGACCTGGTGCGCTGCCAGGACGAAGAAGAAGAGGCCTCTACCGTGGTCGAGCGGATTCAGGCCGAGCGCTTCCGGCGCCAGCTCCCCTGGAGCGATTTTGCCATCCTTTACCGGACCAACGTACAGTCCCGGGCCTTCGAAGAGCAGTTGCGCTACGAGAACGTCCCCTACGTGCTGATCGGCGGCCAGCAGTTCTTCGACCGCAAGGAGGTCAAGGATATCCTGGCCTACTTCCGGGTGCTGGTGAACCCCCGTGACGAGGTGAATCTGCTGCGCATTCTCAACTTCCCCCGCCGCGGCATCGGCGAAACCAGTGCCGACCGGCTGATCCGCGCTTCGGCGGCCCAGGGGCGCCCCTTGTGGGAGGTGCTGAAGGACCCGGCCGAGGTCGAAGAGCTGGGGGAGAAGACGCGGGCGGCGGCCGCTTCCTTCATTGCCCTGCTGGAGAAGTACCGCCAACGGTTTCGCCGACCGGCGTCTCTTGCGGAGGTTGGCCGGGAGTTGCTCAGCGAACTGCGGATGGAGGAAGAGCTCTTCCGCACCGCCGACCAGCCGGAGAAAGGGAAAAGACGGGCGGAAAACGTGGCCGAGGTCCTCAACTCCCTGGCGGCCTACCAAGAGCGCGAAGGGGGGCCGACCCTGGCCGGGTTCCTCGAGAAAGTCTCTCTGCTCGACCGGGATGATCCGGGGCGCGGCGGCAAGGATGAGAAACTCGGTCGCGACGCCGTCGTCCTGATGAGCCTGCATTCGAGCAAAGGGCTCGAATTCCCCTATGTCTTTCTGGTCGGCCTGGAGGAGGACTATCTCCCCCACCGCAAGTCGGAGGGGGAGGGGGCTGACGTCGATGAAGAGCGCCGACTCTGCTATGTCGGGATTACCCGCGCCCGGCAGAAGCTGACCCTGTCGAGCGCCGCCTGGCGCAAGAAATTCGGCCGGCTGCAGCCGCGCGAGGCGAGCCGGTTTCTGGCCGAACTCCCCCGGGATCTGCTCGACGAGCAGATCGCCGGTGCCGTTCGCCCGGCCGGCGCCGAGGAGGAGACCAAATCGGCGGCCCACTTCTTCTCCGGCATCAAATCACTGCTCGACGATTGATTCCGCCCTTTGACCGAGTATGTCAGTCGGAAAACCAGCCGCTGAACTGGACTGTTTTAGTCTTAAAATTTCCCATACCCTACCACTCCTCTGTAAAAACGGATTGTTCCGCATTTCTCGATAGTTAAATATTTGTCCCGGGCGGTTGCACCCTTCCTGTGATTGGCCTGGGAAATGCATGTCCGGCCGAACGGTGTCAGGTCACTTCAACACTCGTCCCCGTCTGCTGGAGTGGACGGAGGGTCGCGGCGGGGAAATCTCGGTGAAAAGACGGCATCGATCTGGTGATTTCGCGGGTACGTGGGGTGGGAATCCCCAAATTTCCGATACTTAAGCAATCTTAATGGAAAAAAAGCCCTGCTCTCCCCAGATACTTAAATCGCTTCCCCGGATGACCTTCCAGGAATGGCTGGGGAGTTGGCGCGAGGAGTGCATAGAGGCCAGTAAGGATGGGTTCACTAAAGAAATTATATGCATATTCAAATAGTTGCAAGGCCTCTAATTCTGCCATTAATCCCAGCTGGAAATGAAGTGTCTGATCGTGGTATCGAGCTCAGGCAACGGGTAAGAGCCTGCGCCGCTTTGTCCCTTTGAAGGAGAGAACATGAAGATCGGGCAGCGGATTTCTCTCTGCATCGCCTTGGTTCTTCTGACCCTCGGGTCGGTGACCGGCGCCTTTGGTGCCACGGTCTCCGGTCGGGTCAGCACGGAACTGGAATGGTACGACACCTCTGACGAGAAGACGGCGGTCCCCGCCTCCCTCTATCTGCTGTTCAACGCCCGTGACGTGGGGGCCGACGGTTGGAGCTTTCGCGGCTACGGGCGCGTGGCCGAAGACCTGGCCGATCGGGTCGATGTCGACAGCCGCCTCTTTTACGCCTACCTGGAAAAAAATGATCTGGTCGAAAATCTCGACCTGCGCCTCGGCCGCCAGTTCATCTCCACCACCGCCGGCGCTTCGCTGCTGGACGGCGTCCGGCTCAAGTACCGCAATCTCGGGCCGGTGGCC
>JACZKF010000198.1 GCA_014860175.1 Desulfuromonadales bacterium
CCCTTTTCCCCCGAACTCTCGGCCTGGCGCCCCTTCCTGTCCAGAGATCATGCCGGGCAGGGAGAAAAGCGCATGGTAGAATTTGATCTTCAAACAATCGGAGTGCGAAAGGGGAAGCCGGATGAAGAAGGTTACTTTGGAGTTGCCGGTGGTAGCCGCCGTGGCGGTGACCCGGGTCATGCTGGGGGCGGGGGCGGCCCTGCTGCTTGGTGATCGCCTGCGGCGAAGGCAGAGGCGACGGGCCGGCTGGGCGCTGCTGCTGACCGGGGCGGTCACGACCATCCCGTTGATGCTGACGGTCATGGGGCGGTGCTGCGAAAACGAGAGAAGTTTTGACCTCCGACCAGGGGGTGCTACGGTCGAGGGCAAAGGGGGGCGTTGACTGGTTCCTGCGGCTGTCACCCTTGGGTGAAGTTCCGGTCCTCAGGGTAGGGGAGGCGGTGCTGTTCCGGCAGCTCTCTCGGCGCCCCCCTTTCCCCCGGCCGTCGAGTCTGTTATCTTAGCCTCCCCACTACCGATCACCAAGGAGTCGACCGTCGTGACCACCGCCACCGCTTTCACCCTCTCCACGCTCCCCCTTCCGGCCGTCGACCTCAGTGGCGACGCCGGTTGGACCCCCTTTGATGCCCCGGCTCTGGTCGGCGCCTCGTTGCGCTTCGTCTCCGGCGAGCCGGAGGGGAACCGTTTCCGTCTCCGCTACTTTCGCAATAGCCAGCAGCAGCTGCGCGCCCGTGTCTGGTTCGGCCCCGAAACCGAAGGGCCGCCAGGGCACGCGCACGGCGGCTCCATTGCTGCGGTGCTCGACGAGGTTCTCGGCCTCGCCGCCTGGGCGGCCGGTTATCCGATCGTGGTCGGCAACCTTAACGTCAGTTTCCGCAATCTCCTGCCGCTGCAGCAGGTAGTGACGGTCGAGACCGACATTGTCTCTGCCGAGGGGCGCAAAGTCATGGTCCATGGCCGTATCTGCCTGGGCGAGACGGTCTACGCCGAGGGGGAGTGCCTCTGCATCACCCTCCCGGAGCGCTGACAGACGCCCTCCTCAAGCCGCGTCAGGAGGTGCCAGGATGCAGGGGAAAACAGGGGAGCGTGGAGGCAGGGAAAGGCGCTACTGGCTGTTCAAGTCGGAGCCGTCGACCTTCTCCTTCGATGACCTGAAAGGGCGTCCCGAGCGCACCGAGCACTGGGATGGGGTGCGGAATTTTCAGGCCCGCAACTATCTGCGCCAGGAGATCCAGGTCGGTGACCGGCTGCTTTTCTACCACAGCAGTATCCCCGAGCCGGTCATCGTCGGCATCGCCGAGGTGGTCAGGGGTGGTTACCCCGACTGGACCTCCTGGGACCCCGAGAGCGGACATTTCGACCCCCGCAGTACCGAAGCGAAGCCGCTTTGGTACATGGTGGATGTGCGCTATCTCCGACCCTTCCCCCGGCCGGTGACCCGGTCCGAGTTAAAGGCGATTCCCGAACTGGCCGGGATGGTGCTGCTTAAAAAGAGCCGACTTTCCATTCAGCCGGTCAGCGAAGCCGAGTGGCGGGTAATTCTTCGACTTGGGGGAATTGAGGAGGGATGAAGGGTAAAAGTGAGGGGGGGCCATTTGGCCGCCCCTTCACTTTAGAGTTCAAGCGCCATTCACTCTTACTTTAATCAGTTCCATGACCGTCTCGACCTTGCCATTGCGCAGCTGTTCGGCGCGCACCGGAACGTAGCCGAGCTCCGGCGCATGCCAGACCCGGGAGAGGCGGCTGGAGCCGGGACGGGTGCTTTCATACACCACGGTATCGAACCTGCCTGCCCTGGTCTCGATCCGCTCGGTTCCCGCTCGCGTGTAGCTGTAGCGCTTGATCTTCTCGTCATCGATCAAGGCCAGAGTGTCAGGCCCGTCGTCCCGCAGCAACGCGGTGATGACGGCGATCTGGATCGAGAGGCGATCCTGCAGCATCGGTTCGGTCGGCAATTCGACCCATTGCCCTTCCACCACCCCGCTGACGCGGTGCTCGTTCCAGGCGAATTCAAGGGCTCCGTCGCGGGCTCCGCCAGCCTTGCCATCCTCCGAAGACCACGACAGGGGCCGAACCCCGCTGGCATCGATGCGCATGACGCTGCGCTCGAGTGCTTTGTCGCTGACGACAAATCTCGCCAGGGGACTGGGGCTCACCCGGGTTTCATAGACATACTCACCCGGCGCGCCGCTGAGCAGGGTGGAGCGCAACTCGCCAGCGTTCAGCCCACGATAGCTCACCGCGTAGGTGGCGGCGAAAGGGGCGGGAGTAGTGGCTTCGGCGGCCATTGCCGGCAGCATGGCGGCGACGGTGATCAGGGCAGAAACAAGGCTCAACAATAGGTCCTCCTTTGGCAAAAACGAGCCCCATTATACCACTTCCGGCAGTAAAAATGCTACCCTGCGCCAGAGGGGCTCCCCGGGAGCCCCTCTGCGTGAAGCCGGTCAGTTCTCCGTCAGCACCCTCTCATCGTAAATGTCCTCCAGCCGTTTCTTGTGCCCCTTCTCGACCTCGGCGAAAGTCAGCAGAATCTTCTTGAGCTTCGCATCGTCGGTCATTTCCGCCGCCGCCGAGTAGAGACGCCAGGCGTGCTCTTCGGTTTTAATGGCGTGGCGCAAGATCTCGTCATAGGACATATCCGGACGCAGAGGGAGGTCGACCAGATATTCGGAGATTTTCATGTCGGGGATCTTGGCCGTGGCGGCGCTGGAGGCCTCGGCCAGTTCCACCTTGCTGAACACCTCACGGTGAGTGGCCTCCTCCGCAGCCATCTCCTCGAACATCTTGCGGGCGGCAATGCTGGTGCTCTTCTGAGCTGCCCCCAGATACAGGCGGTATGCAGCATCCTCGCGTTTCACCGCAAATCGGATCACTTCTTCCAGTGTGACAAAGTTCATTGCCTCAGTTCCTCCTTCTGGTGATGGTCAAAATGCTCTGGAAAACCTCCGCCCCGCAAGCCGGAACCTGGGTATGATTCCGTTATTTTGAACCAAAACAGCCCTGCTTGGCAACCGAGGTTGGTCAGCAAGGGTCTCAGTGCGCGATTCAGAATGCCGCTGACCGCTGTCTCCGGCCGGCAAGGTGGGGAGAGTGTCAGCGATAATAGGGATGCGGGTGGGGGGTGCTGCTGGGACCGGCTGGGAACGGGATGGCGCGAAGGTGCCTTCCGCGCCCGCGCGATTCTCTGCGGTCGGTACATCAGGGTGCGAGGACAGGAGAAAGGCAATGGGGTTTCCCCCCAGTTCAACCCTTGCGCGATTGCGGGCAGGGGGAGGCTAATGACAGCGGAGGAGCTTCTTCCCGCTTTCGAACAGAACCTCCACCTTGTGCGGGCCGGCGACGCGGGTCACCAGTCCGAGCCCGAAAGCGGAATGAAGCAGGAGGGCCTTGTTCGAATAGCTTCCGTCCATCTGATAGGCGACGGCGTGGGCGACGTTCATGTTCGGGCGCAGCAGTACCCACTCTTTTTTCTCGGCGGCCTTGGGGTCTGCCTTGCTCCTGGCGGGCGCTTTTTTGGCCGGCGCCGGTTTGACCAGCGGCCGTTTGACCGGAGTTCTCTCGTATTCCTGCACGCACTCGCAGGCGCTGCATTGGATCTGTACGGTCTCCTCGTCGAGGATGGCAATCACCGCGTGGTCCTGGACCTCTTCACAGCCGGAACAACGGGTTTTGACGGTATCGCTCGTGGACAGCTTTTTGATGCTCATGCAAAGTCCTCTCTGGGCTCACTATACAACCCGTAAGCGGGTCGAAAGCGTTGGTGGGTAAGGCGGCGAGGAGAAGAATCGGGTGACGGCGCAAGCCGTTCATTCCGCATCACAAAGCCATTGTACACCTTTTCTCTCTATCCCTGCCCATTCTTTTTCTTGCCAGGTCCAACGAGCCTCGGCTCAACGAAATAAACCGCCGGTCGACGCGAGACCCAATTACTCTCCAGACTCTACCGGAGTTTCGTCAACCACAGGCTGCTCAGGGGTTTCGTCCTCCTGCTTGCGCTGCTTCTTTTCCTGTTTCTTGCTTTTTCTTGCCATCTCTTTCTGGCGTTTTTCGAATCCGTAATTGGGCTTTTTGGCCATGAGATTTCCTTCCAGGTTCCGCGGGCTAATGTTTCCGAAATAAAAGACCCCGCCTGTGACTGCGGGGTCTGTTTTGATCAGCAATTTTTCCTGCGGCAGACCAGGCAATCTACCCAGACTAGCAGGATAGATGCAATTAGATCTTCCGGACGTTGGAAGACTGGGGGCCTTTTTGGCCCTGGGTGACGTCGAAGCTTACGCGGTCACCTTCGGCCAGGGACTTGAAGCCGTCTTCCTGGACTGCGGAGAAGTGAACGAAAACGTCCGGCCCGTTGTCCTGCTGGATGAAGCCGAAACCTTTCGCATCGTTGAACCACTTAACAGTACCTTGTGCCATTTCTTTTTGCTCCTTGCGGTTCCTGTGGAACCTTTGGTGTCGTGCAAATCCGTGGTGCTTCCGAAATTAAAAAACCACGCAAACCAAAAGAGGTCTGTGTGGTTTCGCTAACTGACGCCATGTCAGTTGTCGGGCAGTTAAATCTACACAAACTTTGAGTTGAGCGGATCCTAACACCCCCTCGGTATAAATGCAAGCTCTTTATCCGCTGCGCGGAAAGTTATCTCCTCCGGGCCAACCCGAGCCGGCCGGGAGGGCGGGTCATGGAGCCTTGTTGGGCGTCCCTAAGTTCCTTTGGTAGTGACGTTTTTGACAACCAGGGGTCGCGTGATATGGTCGATACCAGGTGAAATTAACACCATGGGAGGCCATTATGGCAGAACACGTTTTGGAAACACGGTTGAGCTCAAGAGGCATCAAGACTCCCTGGATCAGCTGGGGGGCCATATTCGGCGGGCTGGCCAGCGGCATGGCTACCTTCATCCTGTTGACCATGCTTGGACTGGCGGCGGGGTTTACCGCTATCGATCCGGCAGAGGCCGAGCCGGTGGGGGCAGTGCCGATGATCACCGGCATTTGGACCGGCATCAGCATGCTCGTTGCCGCCTTTGTCGGTGGATACGTGGCCGCACGGATCTCCGGCCTGTCGAGACGGACGGACGGTATTTTTCACGGTTTTGTCGTCTGGGGCGTGAGTACGTTGTTGTTTGCCTACCTGATCACCACCTCTGTGGGGAACCTGATGGGAGGTGTCTTCAACATTCTCGGGCAGGGTATTCAGGCCACCACCGGTGCGGTGAGTTCGCCTCAGGCCCAGGGATCTCTCGAGTCGTTGATCAGCGGTTCGGGCGGGGGCGTTCAGATAACCCCGCAGGCCTTGGATAATCTGCAGGCGCAGTTGGCTGCAGGCAACCGGCAGGAAGCCACAAACATCCTGGTGAACGAAATGAATGTCGACCCTGCAGCAGCCCCGCAGATCGTGGAGCAGGCCATGGCCATGCGGGGGGTGATGCAACAGTTGCCGTCCGGTGAGGAGGCCGCCAGTTCAGCCGTCTCCGGCCTGACCACCGCCCTCTGGTGGCTTTTCGCCGGCCTCGCCCTGTCGCTCGCTCTGGCGCTGGGAGGAGGGGTGCTTGGCGCTCACGGATCCGGCAAACGGCGCAGCATCCTCGCCCACTAGCATAAAAGGGGGACATAAAAGGGGGACACTCCCGGTCCGGGAGGTCCCCTTGATTTTCTGCTATTGCCGTTGGATCTGCTACTTTAAGGCCTTGAGGCCGAACATCCCCTGCAGGGCCGCCGGCAAATCGGCCGGCAGCACCACCGTCTTGGCATTGTCGGAATTCCCCAGCTCCTGCAGGGCGGAGATATATTTTTCGCCGAGCAGGTAAAGGGCCGGCAGCTGCTCGCTGCCGATCCCCTGCTGTACCAGGGTCAGGGCATCCTTGGTGGCGTTGGCCAGCACGATGCGTGCCTCGGCGTCCCGGCGCGAGGCTTCCAACTCCCCTTCGGCGGCCAGAATGGCGGCCTGCTTCCTCCCCTCGGCTTTCAGGATGGCGGCCTGCTTCTCCCCTTCGGCTTCGGTGATGGCGGCCCGGCGGATACGCTCCGCGGCGGCCTGGCGCTCCATGGAGGCTTGCATGGTCGAGGACGGCTTGATGTCCTGGATCTCGATGTTCTTCACCGTCAGGCCCCAGTCTTCCAGATCGGGGGCAATGGCCTGAATCAGCTTGAGCTTGATCTGCTCCCGGGAGCTGAGGGCGTCGTCCAGATCCATCTGGCCGATGATGGCGCGCAGGTTGGTCATCACCAGGTTGCGGGTGGCGTGCTCGTAGTGGTCGATGCCGAAGATCGCCTTGTGCGGGGTATGAATATTGACGAAGGCGATGGCGTTGGTGATGATCACCGCATTGTCGCGGGTGATGACTTCCTGGCTGGGGATGTCCAGGGAGATGTCCTTCCGGGTGACCCTGGCGGCAATCGTATCGATGTAGGGAATGATGATGTTCAGACCCGGCTTCAAGGTCATCTGGTATTTCCCCAGCCGCATGATGACGTATTCAAAGCCCTGGGGGACGATCTTGATGCCGGCAAAAACGGTGACAATGATCAGAACGACGATGGCCCCGACGATCATTAAAGCGATGTTCATGCTTCTTTCCCTTCGTGGAGAGTGGATGACATAGGTAAAAGCCAAAACGGCATTTATCTGATTTTCTCGACCTTGAGGATCTGGTGCGGCGAGCCGCCGGTTGCTTCTTCTTTGACGACCATAACGGCAATGACCCGGAGTCGCTCCCCGGTATTGATCGGTTCGTCAGCCGTGTATTCCCACGATTCATGCCCCATGACCGGAATGGAGAAGACCACTCGGCCGATTTCTCCTGGCGTCAAAGCCCGGGTGGCGGCAATGCCGGTCTGTCCGATGGCGATGATCTCCTCCGTGTCCGAAGCAGTACCTCTTTGTCGGGGTCGGAAGTAACGAAACCAGAGAAAGGTGAAACCGATGCTGGAGACGGAAAAGAACAGCAGTTGCCACTCGAGAGGGAGTCCGGGGAGAATAACCGCCAGCAGGCCGGTCAAAATGGCACCCAGTCCAAACCAGAAAATGGTAAACGACGGCACTACCAGTTCCAGAATCACCAGGACGATTCCCAGGAAAATCCAGTGCCACCAGAGAAGGTTCTCCATTATCCTGCCTTTCTCGACTCTCTCATTGTGCTGGGCGACTCCCGGTGCTCACCCTTGCCAGAGGGTCCAGCCGAAGTCGTTTTTGTCGGTGCTGTGGGTAAATTTCGCCCGGCACTGCAGGCATTGATAATCCTGCTGGGTGAAGCCGTTTTTTTTGGCGCCGCCAAAGATTCGTCGCTCTTCCTGCTCGCGCAGATATTCATGCGGCTTGGTGCCGTGCGATTTTCGGTCCTGCTTGTCGCAAAGGGTGCAAATAGCCATCCCTGTTCCTCCCGCTGGTTGTTTTTGAAGCTAACGAGGCACTTTACCAGAAGTTGGAGGAGAGATGGGATATTTCGGGCTTCGACGCAGGGAAGGGAGCCGTCTTCAGGGGGTGGGGATCAGGACCAGATCGAAAATGGTTTCGGCACTCCCCGGCACCGGATAGTGCTGGGTGATCAGCTCGGCAAATCCGGGTGCGGTGACCAACAGGTGGATATGCGGCGGCCGGCTGCCATAGCGGCCGGGGAAATGGCTCTCGAAAAAATAGCGACCATCTTCACGGGCGAAGAGGGTAGCCCGCCAGCGGTCGTCGTAGCGGCCGTCTGGTCCGGTCGTCCAGACTTCGACTTTTGCCCCGGCAATTGGCGAACAGTCGGCAGCCGATTTGACCTGCCCCATCAGCAAATAGCCGGTGCCGATCCGGTTGCGCACCGGTGCCCCCGCACGGTAGAACGGCCCGTCGGCATCCGGTGCGGTCGGGGGACAGCGGTATTCTGCCGCGGCGGAAGCCGCTGCAAGTGACAGCGTCAGCGCTAGGATGGTCAGGAGCTTCATGATCATCGGAGTATAGCACCAGCGGAGGGCCAGGGCGACCGGTTTCGGTCCGGCTCAATGAGGTCGCAGGCCGGATTTTAGATGAAAATCGTCAGCAGGAGTGGTAAAGATTCGGGTGGCCGGTCCGGAAGAGATATGGCCCGGAAGATATTTTGGCACCAGGATGGGTCGTTGCGACCTCGGAGGGAAACGATGGAGCTGGATCTGGATCTTCTTGCTTACCTGATTACCAAAGGTTCCCGTCATATCGAAGATGCGGTGGAGGGGACGGGGTACCTGCCCAAGACCGTGATCGGGGTGGGCACGTATCTGCTCGATAACGAGGGCGATGTCGATCTGCTGACCGCCAAGCAGAAAGTCACCTTTGAGAAATTTCTCCAACCGCTGATGTTCGACGTCCCCTGTCAGGGGCTTGCCGGTTCCGGTACCTGCCAGGGGAACGGTCTCATCGAAGCGGATCTGCTGCTCAAGTGCTATCGCGACGACGAATTCAGGTGCCGCAGTTGCCGGCCTGAGTAAAGAGGCGGACTAAAGAAGTTCCACCTCGCTAACCCGCACCACCAGCCACTGCTGGCGATATCTCCCGGCCAGTTCCTGCCGATAGGCCTGCCACCACGCCCGATCAAGGCGTTCGGTCATCACTTCATAGGTGACGATCTCGTCGTGGACGGCGGTCTCCGGCGTCTCTTTCCAGATCCCCAGGGCCGGGGAGCGGACGTAGGTGGTGATGCCGCCGAACCGTTCCGTCAGCTCGTCCCGTACCCGTTGGAACTCCGTCGCCGGGAAGGGGTTGCCGTCGTTGTCATAAAGTGGCAACAAGATCTGGATGAGATGCATCGCTGTCACCCGTCCCAGTTTCGTTAGCCTGCCGGAGTGATTATAGCAAACCGGCGCGGTTGTCTCTGGCCCGGGCGAACTCAGGTCGGTCCGCTCTTGACCTGCCTTCGCTCTGATTATATGGTTGAGTTCAGATTTTGAACCCCTGCGCAAAAGGAGAGTTCCATGGTGCTGAAGCCGAGCGGAAAAGAAGAGGAGTTCTTCGCCCGAGAGGCGTACGAAAAGCAGAGAAAGCTCCATGAGGAGCGGCATCGAGCCTTGGCCGCGGAAGAAAAGAAGCGGCTGAAGGAGCTCCACTTCATGCAATGCCCCAAGTGCGGCATGGAACTGGTTGAGATCGACTACAGGACGATCAAGATCGACAAATGTTCCGAATGCGCGGGAGTTTGGCTGGACGCCGGAGAACTTGAGGAAATAGCCAAAATGGAGAAGACGGGACTCGACAAGCTTTTCAGCGCCTTCAAGAAATAACTGTTTTTCGGCAGGGGCCGGCCAGGACGGGCGGCCCCTGCCGGTCCATCCCTTGCCCCTGAGCCGCATTCCCTAAAGAACTGCCCTGCCGTGACCAAAGAAGAGATTCTGCAGAAAATAATCGCGACCCTCACCGCCGACCTTGCGCTCCTGACCCGGGCCGCCATGACTGCCCATGCCGCCGCCACGCACGAAGAGTGCATTGCCGACAACAAATACGACACCACCGGGCTGGAGGCCTCTTACGTCGCCCAAGGGCAGGCCAATCGCGCCCAGGATATCCGCCGGGCACTGGCGGGTTACCGGTCCTTGGCGCTGCGCCCTTTCGACGAGGAGACGCCGATCCGTTTGACCGCCCTGGTCACCATCGAGGCTGACGATGGCAGCCGCCGGCAGCTTTTTCTTGGCCCGGAGGCCGGTGGTTTGAAGGTGGCCGACGACGGCCAGGAGTGCCTGGTGATCACGCCCGGAGCGACCCTGGGGCGCGCCCTCCTCGGCAAGGTCTGTGGCGATGAGCTGCAGATCGGTACCGGCACGGCGCGCAAGACCTTCACCATTATCGCCGTCGCCTGAAATCCCTCCTACTGATCGTCCTCATCGCCTGGGCGCCAGCGCTTGCGCTGCGTCACCTTCGATTTCTGCTTTTGAGCAACTTGCGTCGCCAGTCCCTGCCGATGAGCGGCATAGACCAGTTCCTCTCGCTGCTTCAGGTAACTCTCCAGGCGGGGGGGATCGAGGGCTTCCTCGAGCAGCGCTTGCCGGATGGCGCAGCCGGGTTCTTTCTCATGCTGGCAATCACTGAAGCGGCATTGCCTGGCCAAGGTGACGATTTCGGGAAAAGTGCTCGCCAGCCCCTCTTCGCTTTCCCCCCACAGGTGTAGTTCACGCAGCCCCGGAGTGTCGATGACCAGAGCGCCGCCGGGGAGAGGAAACAGCTCCCGGTGGGTGGTGGTATGCGTCCCCTTGCCGACGGCGGCGCTGACCTCGGCCGTCCGCTGATAGTCGGCGCCGGCAATCCGGTTCAGCAGCGTCGACTTGCCCGCTCCCGAAGAGCCGAGCAGGACGAGGGTTCTGCCTGCCTGCAGATGGGGGGCCAGGTCGTCGAGACCTTCCCCGCGCAGCGCGCAGGTGACCAGGACCGGGATGCCGAAGGCGAGGGCCTCGACTTCGGTCCGGCGCGCCTTCGTCTCGGGGCAGAGGTCGGCCTTGTTGAGGATGATGATCGGCGCGGCGCCGCTTTCGTAAACCAGAGTCAAAAAGCGCTCGATACGCCTCGGATTGTAGTCGTTATCCAGCCCGCTGACGATGATGGCGGTATTGACGTTCGCGGCCAGCACCTGGGGAACCCCCGGTTTCTCGGCCTGTCCCTTCCGGTTGCCGACAGCCGCCCGCTTCAGGGCGGTTTGGCGGGGGAGGACGGCGTGGATGCGGATGCCATCGTCCTCGGGGGTATCGATGGCTACCCAATCCCCCACCACCGGGAGGGTGTCGGCAGAGGAGGCGTGGCGCAGTTGGCCGGTAAGGGTGGCGGTTTGTTCGCCATCTGCGTTGAGCAGGGAATAGAAGCCGCCCCCGGCCCGGACTACCCGGGCGGCAACCAGAGCTTGCTGCCGGAAGGGTTTGCAGTGCTTGTCGAAATGGGCGTTCCAGCCCAGCTGCTCGAGGTTCATCATTGCTTTCCAGGAAGGGGAAGGGGGCGGGGGATTGTCACTACCGGCGCCTCACAGCGGTAGCCCCTGGGCCACACACCACTGCCGAAGCAGCGCGTCGATCCGCTGCGCCTCGAATACCTGCCAACTTTCCAGCAGCTGCTGACGGCGCAGCAGATCCTTCACATTGCGAAATCCTCCGGGGCGTGCAAAGAGCGCCTCGACCCGCGCCAACTCCGCCGGGCAGTGGCTGCGGACGAACTCCAGCACCAGCGCCCGGCCCGGATCGAGCTGCTGGCGGTGGGGGATGCTGAGGTAGTCGGGATCGGTTGCCGCCTCGGCCGGCCGCTCGTCATAGCCGGATTTGAACGAAGCGAGAAAGACCCGGCCGGTGACCCGGTGGACCAAGGCCTTGCGCTCGCCGGGGGGGGCGTCGCTGACATAGTGAAAGGCGTCGTCGATTTGGTCGTAGGCCATGAGCGCTCCAACTCTTAAACTCAGCAGATTCTAGCACACCTTGACTGTTGCCTTCAGCTGCAAACAGCCCCGCATTAAAAGGAGATGCGGCAAGGTGCCTCTCTGTGCTAAAAGGTAATGTCTTTTTTTTCGAAGGAGAAGCCATGGCCGTTTACGAGATCAGGCACCCGATGGTCCGGCACAAGCTGGGGTTGATGCGGCATAAGGATATCAGCACCAAGGAATTTCGTGAGCTGGCGTCGGAAGTGGCGCGGCTGCTGACCTACGAGGCGACCCAGGACCTGGAGACAGAGACCCAGACGATCCCCGGCTGGGCCGGGCCGGTGACGGTAGAGAAGATCAAGGGGAAGAAGATCACTGTGGTGCCGATTTTGCGTGCCGGGCTCGGGATGATGGATGGGGTGCTCGACCTGGTGCCGAGCGCCAAGGTGAGCGTGGTCGGCGTCTTCCGGGATGAGCAGACGCTGCTGCCGGTCACCTATTTCCGCAAGCTGGCGGGGAATATGGCCGACCGCACGGCGCTGATCCTCGACCCGATGCTCGCCACCGGCGGCAGCCTGGTCGCCACTGTGGATCTGCTCAAGGAGGCCGGCTGCACCAGCATCCGCGGCCTCTTCCTGGTGGCCGCGCCGGAGGGGATCGCGCGGCTGGAGCAAGCCCATCCGGATGTCGATCTTTATGTGGCGGCCGTGGACGAGCGGCTCAACGAGCACGGCTACATCCTCCCCGGCCTCGGCGATGCCGGGGACAAGATCTTCGGCACCCGATAACTCGCGCAGAGAGGCTCCCCCATGACGACCCCCCGGCTTCCCACCGACTACCACTTTCGCCTGCGTGACTCCCTGGTCGGGGCGCAGATGCTCTTCGTCGCCTTCGGCGCCCTGGTGCTGGTGCCGCTGCTGACCGGACTCGATCCGAACGTGGCGCTCTTTACCGCCGGCGTCGGCACCCTCGTGTTCCAGATCGTCACCCGGGGGCAGGTGCCGATCTTCCTCGCCTCGAGCTTCGCCTTCATCGCCCCGATCATCTACGGGGTACAGACCTGGGGGAGTGCGGCAACGATGGGGGGGCTGGCGGTAGTCGGCCTCATTTACCTGCTCCTCGGTACCGTCGTCAAGCTGCGTGGCGTGCAGGTGATCTCACGGCTCTTCCCGCCCATCGTGACCGGCCCGGTGATCATGGTCATCGGTCTGATCCTCGCCCCGGTGGCGGTGCACATGGCCAACGGCCGCAGCGGCGACGGCAGCCTCGTGCTGGTCGCCCAGTCCGAGGCGCTGGTGGTGGCCGGGGTGGCGCTGGTGGTGACCATCGCCGTCTCCCTGGTGGCCCGCGGCATGCTGCGGCTGGTGCCGATTCTCTGCGGGTTGACGGCCGGCTACCTGCTGGCGCTCGCCTTCGGTATGGTCGACTTCACCCCGGTACGCGAAGCCCCCTGGTTCGCCATCCCCTCCTTTGTGCTTCCTACCTGGAACACCGCCGCCGTCCTCTACATGATCCCGGTGGCCCTCGCCCCGGCGATCGAGCATTTCGGTGACGTGCTGGCGATCAGCTCCGTGACCGGAAAAGACTATCTCAAGAAGCCGGGCATTCACCGCACCTTGTTTGGCGATGGCCTGGCCACCGCCCTCGCCGCCTGTCTCGGCGGACCTCCCAACACCACCTACTCGGAAGTGACCGGCGCCGTCACCCTGACCCGAGCCTTCAATCCGGCGGTGATGACCTGGGCGGCACTGACCGCGGTGCTCCTCGCCTTCGTCGGCAAGCTCGGGGCGCTGCTGCAGACGGTGCCGGTGCCGGTGATGGGGGGAATTCTGGTGCTGCTCTTCGGGGCGATTGCCGTCGTCGGCCTGAATACCCTGGTGGTCAGTGGCGAAAATCTGCTCGAAGCGCGCAACCTGTCGATCATCGCCCTGATCATCGTCTTCGGCATGGGGGGGATGGTAGCCGATTTCGGCGTCGTGACCTTCTCCGGCATCGGCCTGGCCGCCGTCGTCGGCGTGCTCCTGAACCTCATCCTGCCGGGGCGAAAAAATCTGCCTCCCGAAGCTCAGGTCGATCCGGTGGCCCTGAGCGCCTCCGATCTCTGAACGGAAAAGGGCGGCCGAGCGGTCTGTTCGCTATACTTTGTTGTGAGCTCCACCTGTTCGCTAGCCAGAAGAGGGGTGGATGAGCCGGTTTCTTTTTTCATCCTTCGGGTCGCTGGGCGACCTGCACCCTTACATCGCCGTGGCGACGGCTCTGGTGGAGCGCGGGCATCAGGCGGTCATCGGGGCCGATGAAGATTATCGGCCATTCGTCGAAGAGGCCGGAGTCGGATTCTGTCCGGTTCGTCCTCGCATCGCTGAGACAGGCGATCCACGAGCGCTGCTCGAGCGGGCTCTGCACGTGCGCCGCGGGCCGGAATACCTCATCCGCCAGCTGGTCATGCCGAATGTGCGTCTGGCCTACCAGGACCTGCTGGTCGCGGCGGAAGGGGCCGATCTGCTGGTCTCCCACCCCCTGTCTTACGCCATCCCGCTGGTGGCCGAAAAGAGGGGGCTCCCCTGGGTCGGCACCGTCCTCTCCCCCATGAGCTTGATGTCCAGCTACGACCCCCCGCTCCTGGCGGCGGCTCCCTGGCTGAGAAAAGTACGCCGGCTTGGCCCCCGCCCGTATGCTCTCCTGTTCGGCCTGCTCAAGCGCTCGGTCCGGCACTGGGAAGCGCCGCTGCGCCGTTTACGAAAGGAAGTGGGGGTCCCCGCCCCCAAGGGGATGGCGATCTTCGAGGGGCAGTTCTCGCCCTATGGCAACCTGGCGCTCTTTGATCCTCAACTGGCTGCTCCGCAGCCCGACTGGCCCGTCAACCTGCGGATCTGCGGAGCACCTGTCTACGACGGCCCGGCAGGCCGGCTTCCGAGAACACTGGAGGAGTTTCTCGATGCCGGCGAACCCCCGATCATCTTCGCTCTGGGGTCATCGGCCGTATGGAGAGCAGGCGATTTCTGGGACAAGGCGACTGCCGCGGTCCGGCGCATAGGGAAG
>JACZKF010000199.1 GCA_014860175.1 Desulfuromonadales bacterium
CCGGCCCACCACCTGGAGCTGGCTCGATCTCGATCTGCAGTACGACATCAATCGGCAGGTGGCCGATCGGGTGGTGGTGCTCAATATCCGCGGCGGGGTGCGGGATCAAGCGGGAAACGGCGTTTCCCTCGATTATCTCAACACCCGCGACGATTTGAACTATGTCGCCGGCACGGTGGATATCGCCTGGTGGCGGCCGATTTATCTCAGCTACCTGCACCGCCACGATCTGGAAGGGGGCCGGGCTTTGGAGAAAGTGGTCAACCTGGAGTATCGCGCCCAGTGCTGGAGCCTCTTTTTTACCGTGCGCGACCGTCTCGATGACACCGAATATCTGGTTTCTTTCGCCCTCGGCGGGTTGGGTAAAGTAGCCGATCTTGGGGGGCGATTGCGCCGTTCTGAAGACTGATCGGCGGTGGAGAGAAAAGGGGATTGATTTTTCCTGGGCTCTATGTTAAAGATTCCAAATCTTAATTAGAGCCAATGTTGTATTGCGGATTCCCGGACCAAACGCAGGCGGAAAGGGGGGAGGTGGAAGGGCCTGAAAGTTCGGGATGCTGTCATTCACAACCAACAGGAGGGATGTTATGAGAAAATGGTTCGTGTTTTTCCTGCTCGCCGCCAGTTTGATCCTGCCGGCGACCCCGACGCTGGCGACCGGCAAGCCGGCCGCTGCCGTTGCCGCCACCCGGGTGAACATCAACACCGCCGGGGCGCCCCAACTGGCGACTCTCCCCGGTATCGGCAAGGCGACCGCCGAGCAGATTGTTCAGCATCGGGAGGAGCACGGTCGCTTCTCCACCACCGAGGAGCTGGTCAAGGTCAAGGGGGTCGGTCCCAAAACCCTGGAGAAACTCCGGGCGCTGGTCACCGTCGAGTAAGCTAACCCAGCCCGCCGGCTCTGCCGGCGGGCGCCGTCGCCAAAGATGCCATGTCTGATCCTGATCGTGTACCGTCCCCCAGTGGTCGCAGGTTTCCGGTCATCCCGGCTCTGCTGATCCTCCTGCTCCTCGGATTTGCCATCTTCGGAGACCGGGGGATCCTGCGTGCCCTGCAGTTCAGCCGGCAGAAGGCCGGCCTCGAGGCTCAGGTGCACCAGCTGGAAACCGAGAATACCGCCTTGCGATCCGAGATCGAGGCCCTGCGTTCCGACCGGCGCACCCTCGAGGGAATTGCCCGCCGTGAGTTGGGCATGGTCAAGGAAGATGAGCTGGTTTATCAATTCCGGCCGGCAGAGCGCCCGCCGGAGCAAATGAAAAAACCATGAAGAGGCAGGAGGGTAGCCGATGCAGCAGATCCGAATCGGGAAGGTCAAATGGTTTAACAACGCCAAAGGGTACGGTTTTATCACGCAGGATGCAGCAGAGGATGTCTTTGTCCATTTCTCCGCGATTCAGATGGAAGGGTACAGAACGCTGGCCGAGGGGCTCGAGGTGACTTATGAGCTCGCCCAAGGGCCAAAAGGGCTGCATGCGATCAATGTGAATCGCCGTTAGTTCCCGCTTCACCCCCCTCACCCATCGCCCCGATCCCGGTCGGGGTCTCTTTTCTGGCCAACCCCGAGTCAAAGGCGCGCTCCTTCCTTGACAGGCAGGAAACGGTGACGCTAACATACACTGCTTTACCGCGTCGGAGAGCCATTTTGCCGCCGGTTCCGGTCGCTGCCTTGAGACAGCATGGCAAGCCGCCAGCCGGTGTTCCCTTGGCTGACCGGGGGAAGCCCACCCTATCCACCACCGGAAGTGATCGAGAATGAAAAAACAGCTGCAACACCATCTGATGCAGGCCTTGCAGGAGTGTTACCGGCAGGGGCTGCTGCATTCGGGGACATTTCCCCCCTTGGTTCTGGAGGAGCCGGCCAACGCCGGCCACGGTGATCTGGCAACCAACCTGGCGCTGGTACTGGCCCGCGAGGAGAAGAAAGCGCCGCGGCAGGTGGCGGAGATTGTCCTGGGAATGTTGGGCGATGCCGGTGGGCTTTGTCGACAGGTGGAGATCGCCGGCCCCGGCTTCATCAATTTTTTTCTCAGCCACCGCAGCTGGCATCTGGTGCTCGATGAAGTCGCTCGGCAAGGGGAGACCTACGGCACCAGTGCCATGGGGGCGGGCAAACGGGTGCAGGTCGAATTCGTCAGCGCCAACCCGACCGGGCCGCTGCATATCGGTCATGGCCGGGGGGCGGCGACGGGCGATGCGGTGGCCGCGGTGCTGGCCGCTGCCGGCTACGAGGTGCAACGCGAGTACTATATCAATGACGCCGGCAATCAGGTGGCGTTGCTCGGGCGCTCCATCTGGCTGCGCTGGCGTGAGTTGAACGGAGAACGGATCGAATTCCCCGAGGACGGCTACCGGGGAGACTACATCCGGGAGATCGCCGGTGCTCTCGACCGGGAGCATGCCTCTCATCTGGCGCCCCTGGCCGAGGAACCGGCGGTCGCCTTCTGCACCGATTTTGGGGTGCGCCAGCTCCTTGGCCAGATCGATGAGGATCTGCAAAAGTTCGGCATCCGCTTCGACTGCTGGTACAGCGAACGGAGTCTTTACGACCGCGGGCTGGTCGAGAAGGAGCTGGCAAAACTGCGCCAGCGTGGCCTGACCTACGAGAAGGATGGGGCGCTGTGGCTGCGCACCACCGACCACGGTGACGACAAGGACCGGGTGCTGCTGCGGGCCGATGGGCCGCCGACCTACTTCGCCTCCGATGTGGCTTACCACATGGAAAAATTCGATCGCGGCTTTGACCTGGTGGTCGATGTCTGGGGGGCCGACCACCATGGCTACGTACCACGGATGAAGGCGATGCTGGCCGGTTTGGGGCGCTCCCCCGATGATCTGCAGGTGCTGCTGATCCAGATGGTCAATCTGCTGCGCGATGGCCAGCCGGTGACCATGGGGAAACGTTCCGGGGAGTTCATCACGTTGCGCGAGGTCGTCGACGAGGTCGGCCGCGACGCCTGCCGGTTCTTTTTCCTGATGCGCCGCTCCGACAGTCAGCTCGATTTTGACCTCGATCTGGCGAAGCGGCAGAGCAATGAAAACCCGGTATATTATGTCCAGTACGCCCACGCCCGGATCTGCAGCATCAGCCGCAACGCCGCTGAACTCGGCCTGCAACTGCCGGCTTCCGGTCAGTTCGACCTCTCCCCCCTGGAGCTGGACGAGGAGCTGGCGCTGATGAAGTTGCTGGCCCGCTACCCCGAAACGGTGGAAGGGGCAGCCCGCCTGCTGGAGCCGCATCGGATTGTTTTCTATCTGCAGGAGTTGGCAGGGGCCTTTCACAGCTATTACAACCGGCACCGCGTCCTGACCGAAGATGCCCGGCTCAGTCAGGCCCGCCTTTGCCTGGTCAACGGTATTCGCGTCGTCCTGGGCAATGCTCTGCGCCTGTTGGGACTTTCCGCACCCGAGCAGATGCAACGGGAGGGTTGAACAATGGCCGTACCGATCATGTCCCGGTCACAGCGCCGGGTGGAAAAAAAACAGGCGCTGCTTCTTTTGGCTCTGGTGCTCGGGGTTTCGCTGGTTAGTTTCACTTTGGGAGTTCTGGTGGGGCGGGGAAGTGCCCGGGAACCGGTGGCCGCGGCACCGGAACGGCTGCCGGTGACGGTCCCCAAGGAAGAGGCGCCAGCCACCGCCGCTATCCCCGACCCTCCTCCCCTGACCTTCTATGACACCCTCCCCCGGGGGGAACAGACCCCGATGGGAAGCGGCATCAATTTGCCGCCCAAGGAAAAGGCTGCCGTGGCCCAAGTCGCCCCGCCGCCTGCACCGGTCGCCGCTGCGGCGAAGGTGGGCGTTGCGACCAAACCGGCGCCGGTGGCGCCGGTGCCCGATACGCCGAAAATTTCTCCTGCGTCGGCAACCGTCGAGGCGCCCAAGGCGCCCCCCAGCATCGGCAGTTGGATGGTACAGACGGCTTCGTTTCGCGCCTCGGGGGAGGCGCGCAAACTGCAGGAAAAACTGCAGGGAAAAGGGTATGTCGTCCTGGTTCAACAGGCGGATTTAGGGGAAAAAGGAACCTGGTACCGGGTTGTCGTCGGGCCGTTCGCCAGTCAGTCGGCGGCCGATCAGGCGGCGGCCCGGCTAAAGAGTGAGGAAAACCTTACCGCCCTCGTGCGTCGCGGCTGAGGCAGGGATGAAGTTCACCTCGATTCTGGTTACCGGCGGTGCCGGCTTCATCGGCTCCCATCTTTGCGAGGCCTTGCTGCGACAGGGGCGACGAGTTGTCGTCCTCGATAACCTCTGCGATTTCTACGCGCCGGAAATCAAAGCCGCAAACCTGGCCGCGGTACGCCGGGTAGCTGCCCAAGCCGGGGGCGAACTGGTCATTTTGCGGGGAGACATCCGCCGTCCCGTCGATCTGGAGCGGGCGTTTCTGGCCCTCGGACCCCCGGCGCAGGCAGCGGTGGTGCATCTGGCCGCCATGGCCGGCGTGCGTCCTTCCATCGAGCGACCGCAGCTCTATTATGAGGTCAACGTTACCGGCACCTTGAATCTGCTGGAGCAGTGCCGGCACAACGGGGTGCGCCATCTCGCCTTTGCCTCCTCGTCTTCGGTCTACGGCAACAACGAAAAAGTCCCCTTCGCCGAAACCGACCCGGTAGACCAGCCGATTTCTCCCTACGCCGCCACTAAAAAGGCCGGCGAGCTGCAATGCCACAACTACCACCACCTTTATGGCATCTCGGTGGCCTGTCTGCGGTTTTTTACCGTTTACGGCCCCCGGCAGCGCCCCGACCTGGCGATCCACAAATTCGCCCGCCTGATTCAGGCCGGCCGCTCCCTCCCCTTTTTCGGCGACGGCACCACCCGGCGCGACTACACCTATGTCACCGATACCCTGCAGGGGGTGCTCGGCTCCCTTGCCTGGCTGGAGCGATGCCCGGCCCCGGTCTATGAGATCTTCAACCTGGGCGAATCGCGCACCGTCGACCTCGCCACCCTGGTGCGCCTCCTGGGCGAGGCCCTGGGCCGCCAGCCGCAGCTCGAACGGCTGCCGATGCAGCCCGGCGACGTCGACTGCACCTTCGCCGACATCGCCAAGGCCCGGCGGCTCCTCGGTTATGACCCGCAGGTGGCGATCGAGGAGGGGATTCCACGGTTTGTCGACTGGTTTCAGGAAAATCTCCCGGGGGCAAAAATCTCTTGACAACGGTCAGGCTTGCCGGTAGATTTCACACTCTTGACGCGGGGTGGAGCAGTCCGGTAGCTCGTCGGGCTCATAACCCGAAGGTCGCAGGTTCAAATCCTGCCCCCGCAACCAAACTCAAGAGCTCGTGGAGCTCTCGAAAAATAGCTTGGCGGTGTAGCTCAGTTGGTTAGAGCATGCGGCTCATATCCGCAGTGTCCGGAGTTCAAATCTCTGCACCGCCACCATGTCAAACAAAACCCTCTCCAGGCCTGGAGAGGGTTTTGTTTTTTTCTCCCCGCCGAGTAGCCGATGGAAACGATTGTGGGGCAGTTCATTGCTGAACACCGCCTGCTGCATGACGGTGATCGGGTGCTGGTCGCCCTCTCCGGGGGGGCCGATTCGGTCTGCCTGCTGCACCTCCTGCGTACCTTGGTTCCCCGCTTTGGTCTGACTTTGGAGGCGGCGCACCTCGATCATGGCATGCGGCCGGAAAGCGTTGCCGATGCCGGGTTTGTTGCCCAACTCTGCGCGCAGTTGGCGATCCCCCTGACCCTGGACCGCGTCCAGGTGCCGCAGGAAGCCCGGCGGCAGCGCCGGGGGGTGGAAGAGACAGCCCGTGACCTGCGGCGCGATTTTCTGCGCCGGGTGGCGGCCGCCCAAGGCTGCCGTGTCATCGCCCTCGGTCACCATCGGGGCGACCAGGCGGAGACGGTGCTGCACCGGCTGTTGCGCGGGACGGGTCCGACCGGGCTGGCCGGCATGCGGCCGCAAAACGGCCCCTTCATCCGCCCCCTGCTGGCCGTCACCCGAGAGCAAATTCTCGCCTTTCTGGCCAGGCACCGGCTCGACTGGCGGGAAGATGCCACCAACGCCGACCCGCAGTTTACCCGCAACCGCATCCGGCACCAGCTTCTGCCGCTGCTCCAGCAGTTCAACCCGCAGCTGGAGCCGCGTTTGGCGGAGCTGAGCCGCCGCCTGTGGCTGGAAGAAGATTATTGGCGCCGCGAGTCGGAGAGCGGCTTGGCCCGCCTCGCCCGGTTTGCCGCCGAGGGCGAACTGCGGCTCGACCGCTGCGGGTTGCTCGCCCTGCACCCGGCCCTGCGCGCCCGGGTCGTGCGGCTGGCCCTGGAGAAGGTGCGCGGTGATCTGCACGGGGTGGCGGCCGTTCATCTGGAGTCGCTCGAATCCCTTCTTCAAGGCGATCGGCCACAGGCCGAGGCGCATTTGCCGGGTGCCTGGGTCGCCTGCCGCTATGACCAGCTCTGGTTGCGCCGGCAGATGCCCGCCGCACCACCCCCCTGCAGAATCGAAATCACTGCCCCGGGCATCTTCTCCCTTCCCGGCGGCGAGCTGCGCGTGACCGTGGAAACGGCTGCTGTCGGGGAGGGAGCGTATGCCATCGAGCTCGCGGCAGACGCTATCGCCTTCCCTCTGTGCGTGCGTCGGCCGCGCCCTGGGGACCGCTTCCGCCCCTCAGGGGGCAGTGGTCGGCGCAAGCTCAAAGAGTTCTTCATCGATTCGCGCGTGGAGCGGGAAGCCAGACGGGAAACCCTGGTCCTGGAGGGGGAGCAGATTTTGTGGCTGATTGGCCGCAGGCGCTGTGAAGGGAGCCGCCCTTGCCCCGGCAAACCGGTTCTGCGCGTGGTCTTTACCCCCCTCGATTAGTGACTATTTCGGTTGTTGGATCATAGGGTTTGTGGTAGATTTGCCGGGTGCTTCGCGGACGCCCGAAGGGCTTTGCGGGGCCGAAAAACAGGAGTTTAGGGGGTAATGTGAACCAATTTTATAAAAATCTGGCACTCTGGCTAGTGATCTCCCTGGTAATGATTCTGCTCTTCAACATGATGACGCAGAAAGATCGCGAGCAGAAAGCGATCACCTACACCACCTTTCACACGGCTTTGCAGGAAGGTCGGGTCCAGGAGGTTACCATCCAGGGGCGCAACATCGAGGGGAAATACCGGGATGACGGCCCCTTTAAAACCTACGCTCCCGACGACCCCACCCTGATCAGCCAGTTGCAGGAACAGGGGGTCATCATCGAGGCCAAGCCGGAAGAAGATCGCAGCTTCTGGTTCACCATGCTCGTCTCCTGGGGGCCGATTCTGCTGTTGATCGGCGTCTGGATCTTCTTCATGCGGCAGATGCAGTCGGGCGGCGGCAAAGCGATGAGCTTCGGGAAAAGCCGGGCCAAGCTGCTCACCGACACCCAGGCCCAGGTTACCTTCAAGGACGTGGCCGGCATTGACGAAGCCAAGGACGAATTGGAAGAGATCGTCTCTTTTCTGAAGGATCCGAAAAAGTTCTCCCGCCTCGGCGGCCGGATTCCCAAGGGGGTCCTGCTGGTCGGCTCTCCGGGGACCGGTAAAACCCTGCTGGCACGGGCCATCGCCGGTGAGGCAGGGGTCCCCTTCTTCTCCATTTCGGGCTCCGACTTTGTCGAGATGTTCGTCGGGGTGGGGGCCAGTCGAGTGCGCGACCTGTTTGTCCAGGGGAAGAAGAATGCCCCCTGCATCATCTTCATCGATGAGATCGACGCCGTCGGCCGGCATCGTGGGGCCGGCCTGGGCGGCGGCCATGACGAACGGGAGCAGACCCTGAACCAGTTGCTGGTCGAGATGGACGGCTTCGAGTCGAATGAGGGGGTGATCCTGATTGCCGCCACCAACCGCCCCGATGTCCTCGACCCGGCCCTGCTGCGCCCGGGCCGTTTTGACCGGCAGGTGGTCGTGCCGCGACCCGACATCAAAGGGCGTCTGAAAATCCTTCAGGTGCATGCCCGCAAGGTCCCCCTGTCTCCCGATGTCGAGATGGAGACGGTGGCCAAGGGGACCCCAGGCTTCTCCGGTGCCGATCTGGCCAACCTGATCAATGAGGCGGCCCTGCTGGCGGCCCGGGGTAATAAGAATCAGGTCGACATGGCGGATCTCGAGTCGGCCAAGGACAAGGTGATGATGGGGGCCGAACGCCGCTCCATGGTCATCACCGAAAAAGAGAAGAAGGTCACCGCCTATCATGAGGCCGGGCACGCCCTGGTGGCCCTGCTCATTCCGGGGGCCGACCCGGTGCACAAGGTTTCCATCATCCCCCGCGGCCGGGCCATGGGGGTAACCATGTATCTGCCGGCCGAAGAGAAGTACAACGAGACCAAGGAAGGGCTTGGCATCGCCATCTCCACCCTGCTCGGCGGTCGGGTGGCCGAGGAACTTACGTTCAGTACCATCACCAGTGGGGCCTCCAACGATATCGAGCGGGCGACTATGATTGCCCGCAAAATGGTCTGTGAGTGGGGGATGAGCGAGCGTCTCGGGCCACTGGCGTTCGGGGAGAAGGAAGGGGAAATCTTTCTCGGCCGCGATATGGGGCATATGAAGAACTACAGTGAAGCGACGGCGGTCGAGATCGACAGTGAGATCCGCCGCATCGTCCAGGACAACTACGAGCGGGCGCGCCGTCTGCTGGAGCAGCGCAACGCCGAGTTGATCCGCCTGGGGGAAGCCCTGCTCGAGCGCGAAACCATGGATGGGGCCGAGATCCGGCAGGTGGTCTTCGGCGAGGAAATGCCCGCCCCCGTCTCCCGGCCGGCAGAGACCATCGCCCCGGCCGATGGGCCGTGTGTCGAGGAAGCTCTGCGCCCGGGCGAATAGA
>JACZKF010000200.1 GCA_014860175.1 Desulfuromonadales bacterium
ATATCAGCCTGTATGTGCAAAACCCTGGAGCTGGAGTTGCGGAAAACGCAACTGGAGCTGGAACGGCGAGTCACCGATAAGGCACAGGAGCTGCACAAGGCCCAAAAAGATCTTCGGGAGGGAATCGGCCGGCCCGAAAGAAAAGGGGAAGAGCACCCGATAGCTTTGGATTTGCAACACCGTGGAGACGGCATCGTGAAAAAAGAGCAGGAGAGACCGGCGGACAGGGGCGCTCTGCGTCGCCGCGCTGAGGCCCGGCTGATCGAGAAGCGGAAGAGCCAGGGACAGGCGGCGGGAGAGCGGATGACGGCGGCGGAGAAACAGCGGCTCGTCCAGGAACTGCAGATCCACCAGATCGAGCTGGAGATGCAGAACGAGGAGTTGAAGCAGGCGCGGGATGAGGCCGAGTCGGAGCGGGAACGCTACCTGGACCTGTACGAATTCGCCCCCATGGGCTACTTCACCCTGGGTGCCGACGGCTTCATCCGTGAGGCGAACCTCACCGGGGCGAATCTGCTCGGCCAGGAGCGCTCCGCGCTCTTGAATCGCCGGTTCAGTCATTACGTGTCCGGGGCCGACATTGCCGCCTTCGAGACCTTTCTGAAGAAGGTCTTCGAGAGTCGGGATAGGGAGAGCTGCACCGTTTCCCTCGGCAGAACGGGGCGGCAACGCTACCATGTCCAGGTCGAGGCAACCGCCGGCAGGGATGGACGGGAATGCCGGGCGGTAGTGCTGGACGTGACCGAGCGTAAAAAAGCGGAAGACGCGCTGCAGAAGCTCCATGTGGAGCTGGAACAACGGGTTGTCGAACGCACGGCAAAGTTGCAGGCGGAGATGACGGCAAGGATGAAGACGGAAGAGGCGCTCCGCAAGAGCGAGAGCCGTTATCGAACGCTTTTCCACAGCATGCAGGAAGGGTTCTACATAGCCGAGATTATCTGGGGAAAGGACGGCAAGCCGGCAGATTACATCTATCTCGACATTAATCCAGCCTTTCAGAATATCATGGGCCTGAAGCGGGAGCAGATCATCGGCAAACGACTTAAGGAATTGGTCCCCAATGTTTCATCACAGTGGCTCGATGTCTTCACAAGGGTCGCCATAACAGGAAAACCCGTTTCTCGCGAGTTTTACTCAAACACTTTCCGCCGGCACTTCAAAGCCATTGCCTACCAGCCGTTCGAGGGACAATTCGCCGTCTTGGTTGACGACATCACTGCCCGCAAGCAGGCGGAGACAAAACTGCGACACTATGAGTTGCTTGCTAAGCGCTATTGTGACGTCATCCTGTTCATCGGCCTTGATGGCGGACGCATCTTGGAGGCCAATGATGCCGCCGCGAGGGTCTATGGTTATCCATACGAGCAATTGCTGACCATGACGATCCATGATCTCCGTGCGGCTGAAACGCATAGACTCACCGCCGATCAGATAACTTTGGCCTATGACCACGGCCTTCTCTTTGAAGGGATTCACCGACGCCAGGACGGCAGCACCTTCCCCGTGGAGGTCAGCGCGCAAGGTGCGGAAATCGACGGCAGGCGTATCCTGATCAGTGTGGTCCGCGACATCACCGAGCGGAAGTGGATAGAAGCGGCGCTCAGTGAAAGGAC
>JACZKF010000201.1 GCA_014860175.1 Desulfuromonadales bacterium
GGGGAGAGGCGGGGGTGCGGGCTCAGGCGGTAGGGCGCGACGGCAAGCTGCTCGATGATTTCCTGCTGCTCGAGGAGGAACGGATGATCCACCTCCTCAACGCCCCCTCGCCAGCGGCGACCGCCGCCTTCAGCATCGGCCGGACAGTGGCTGAACGGGCGCGGCAGAGGTTCGGGCTGGGTAGTTGATGCGACGCTTCCGGGGCGTTGCCGGCCACTCGGCAACCCCCTCGGTTATCAGCAGCAATCGCTCCCGCCGCCGCAGTCGCAGCTCGGTTCCTTGCCGGTCAGCCAGGAATGGACAATGGCGCTGGCGCAGCCGACACCGGGGTGGACCGTGATAGCGGCGGTCGGGCAGTTTCGGGCGCAGGCGCCGCATTCCATGCAGCGGTTGCGATCGATGAGTCTGGCCTTGCCATCGACCAGGTCGAACACGGCGTGCGGGCAGACTGTCGTGCAAAGCCCGCAGCCGATACACTTCTCCCGGTTCAGCTGGAGGCTGACCACATCTTTCAGATATCTTAGCTTCTCGTCCAGCATCGATTCCTCATTGACCAATGGTGGTTCAAAAAGCTGAAACCAGCCACAGCAGCACCGCGGTCAGGGCGGCGGCGAGTTGCAGAGGGATGGCCCGCCGCATCTCTTTTTCCACCCCGGAGGGGGAGGTGAAGGGGGTGGCGCCGGTAAAGTGCATGGCGCACCAGGAAGAGACGGCGGTGATCGCCAGCACGGCGGCGACGCTCGTCAGGGCGCCGCCCCGGCTGAGCAGGAGCGGCAGCAGGAGGGCGGCGATACCCGCTCCGGCCAACGCCCCCTTGGCGGCGAAGGCCCGCCCTGGCAGCCAGGGGAGGAGCACCGGGGTGAGGACGGCGCCGGTCAGAACACCCAGCAGGTGGACCAGCACGGCCGCTCCACCTCTGTGCCAGGCGGCGGCGAGGGAGAAGATCTGCGGCCCGATGCCGCCGAGGAGCAGCAGGGTGGCCGCCACCCAGAGAGAACTGCGCAGCATCCCGGTCAGCTCCACCGGGGTGAGGACCAGTCGTTCGAGGGGGCTGAAGGTGACCCGGCGCATGGTCGCCGTCGCCCGCAGGCCGGCGGCCAGGAAAGTGGGGAGATCCTTCGCCCGCACCGGCCCATAGACCACCCGGAAACCGCACCCCCGCGCCACCTCATGGGCGGCCACGCCGGGAGCGCCCAGTTGCGGCACGACCAGGGTGCGGTGGCGGACCACCTGTGCCAGGGTCGTCGCCTGCACGCGGGTGATCACCTCCTGGGTGCCAAAGCTCCCCTTGCCGGCGGCGCACCAGACATTGATCCCCTTGGTGTCGAGGACCAGCAGCCAGGCGCTGACCCCCGCCAGTTCGCGCCGCAGCAGATCGAACGTCATTTTGTAGTTGGCCGTCACCAGCACCGGCGCGTCGGCATCGGGGGCGCCGACGCCATACAGCCCCGGGGCTACCCGGTAGCGCTGGCGGCCGATCCCCCAGCGCATGGCCCAGTGCCCGAGCCGGTCGCGCCAGCCGACGGCCGTGCTGATCCGTGGCACCTCGCCGGCCTCGGTGGCCAAACTGCCAGTGACGAAATCCCACTGCCGGTAGGGGAATGGCGCTCTTCCGGTTGCCGCCGAGGGGCGGCAGCCGGTCTCATCTTCGGTGGCAGAGGGGGAGGGGATGGCCGGTTCCGGCGCCGCACCCGGCGGCGCTTTCGGCGGTCAGCAGGGAGCTTTCCCTGGTGCCGGTGGCGGGCAACACCCTTTTTCTTCTACTTTCACGATCTTCATCGATTTCTGGTCCACCCTTGCTTGGCCCTGGCTATCAGCTGATCTTACCCCATTTTCCGGCCGCCGCAGGCGCCGAGCTGCTGGTGGGCGAAACGCAGCATCTGCTCGGTGGTGGGCCAGTCGACGCACTGGTCGGTGATGGAAATGCCGTACCGCAGCTGGGCCAGGTCGGCGCAGATCGGCTGGTTGCCGGCCCCCAGATTGCTTTCGATCATGACGGCGCTGATCGAGCGGTTGCCGGCGGCAATCTGTTCGCAGATATTGACCAGCACCTCTTGCTGCCGGGTATGGTCCTTGTCGCAGTTGGCGTGGCTGCAGTCGACCATGATGGTGGCGTGGAGACCGGCCCGGGCCAGCATCTCTTCCGTGCGGCGAATATCGTCGGGGGAGTAGTTGGGGCGGTTGTTGCCGCCGCGCAACACGATATGGACGTCGCTGTTGCCGGTGGTCTGGACGATGGCGTTGCGCCCTTCGTTATTGATGCCGAGAAAGCTGTGGGGGTGCAGGGCCGCTTTCATCGCATCGATGGCGATCTGCAGGTTGCCGTCGGTGCCGTTCTTGAACCCGACCGGGAAGGAGAGGCCGCTGGCCATCTCCCGGTGGGTCTGCGATTCGGTGGTGCGGGCGCCGATGGCTCCCCAGCTGATCAGGTCGGCCAGATAGTGGGGGGTGACCGGATCGAGCATCTCGCCGGCGATCGGCAGTCCGAGGTCGGTAATGGCGCACAGCAGGCCGCGCGCCACCCCCAGCCCCTTGGAGATCTGGTGGGTGCCGTTGAGGTCGGGATCGTTGATCAACCCTTTCCAGCCGATGGTGGTGCGCGGCTTCTCGAAGTAGACCCGCATCACCAGCAGCAGCCGGTCCTCCACCTCCCTGGCCAGTTTCGCCAGCCGTTCGGCGTAATCGAGGGCGGCTTTCGGATCGTGGATGGAGCAGGGGCCGACGACCACCATCAGCCGGGGGTCCTGATGCTGCAAAATGGCGGTGATCTGTTCCCGGGCCGCGGTGACGAATTCGGCCCCCGGCACCGACAAGGGAAATACCTGTTTCAGGTCGGCCGGAGCGATGATCGGCGTCAGGCCACGGATGCGCAGATTACTGGTGCGTTTCATAAATGACCCTCGATAGGGGGAGTGCCAGGAGGTGGCTGGGGCAAAAGGCGAATTTAGCCTTTTTTACCGGCAAAGTCAAAATTTCCTCACCTGCGCCGCCCGCCGGGAGCTGGAAATCCGTTTGACACCCCGCCGCCGCTTCGAGTATAAAGAGGCGTTGCTATTTACACGTGAAAATAACAGCTTACAGGGAGGCGAGATGGGGGCGGTCGGCGAAATCATCCTGGTGTTCAGGGACATGGTGAACATGCTGTTCACCGTCTACATCTACATCATCATTGCCCGGGCCATTCTCTCCTGGGTCAACCCCGACCCCTACAACCCGATCGTCCGTTTCCTGCACAACGCCACCGACCCGGTGCTTAATCGCATCCGGCGGGTGGTCCCGCTGCAGTTCAGCGGCATCGATTTCTCCCCCTTGATCCTGCTGTTCGGCATCTATCTGCTGCAGCGAGTGGTGATGGTTCTTCTCACCCGCCTTGCTCTTGGCCTGTGACCGGAGGACCCCATGAGCATCACCCCCATCGACATCCAGCAGCAACAGTTCCGCACCCGGCCTCTGGGCTACGAGAAGAGCGCCGTCGACCGCTTCCTCGAACTGGTGGCCGATGAGTTGGAAAATTTGCACCGGCAAAACCAGGAACTGAAAGAGACCCTGGCCCGCACCCGCGCCGCCCTGGAAGAGATGCGGGGGCGGGAGCTGACGCTGAAGGAGACGCTGCTCACCACCCAGAGGGTCACCGACGAGCTCAAAGCCAATGCCCGGCGGGAAGCGGAGCTCCTCCTCGAGGGGGCGCAGCTGCAGGCGGCCAAGATCGTCCGGGATGCCGAGGAACGCCGGATCCAGCTGATCAACGAAATTCAGGAAGTGAAGCGGCAGAAGATCTCCTTCGAAACCGGTGTACGGGCGATGGTGGAGAGCCATCTGCGGCTGCTCGATATGGATGCGGTGTCGATCGGCTTCGGTCGTCTCGATGAACGCCTGCTGGAGCAGCGATCCGACCCCGCCCACCCCACCGCCGCTGGAGATGAGTGATCCCCTTTGCTGCCGGCAAGCTGCCGGTGGCGTCATCATCGATATTCTCGTCCAGCCTCGGGCCAGCCGCAACGAACTGGTCGGCCTGCAGGGGGAAGAGCTCAAAGTACGCCTTACCTCACCCCCCGTCGATGGGGCGGCCAACCGGCTCTGCACCGATTTCTTCGCCCGCCTGCTGGATGTCGCCCGGGGCGATGTGCAGCTCCTGGCCGGTGAAAAATCACGCCACAAACGCCTGCTGATCCGGGGAGCGCAGCTGCCGCAAGTGCAGCAGGCTCTCGCACCTCACCTGCTGCCACCCTCCTGAGTCGTCCGCATTCCCCGTTCTGACTGCCGAAGCCAGCTCTCCCCAAAAACTTAGATTTTTCTCACCGCACTTTCACGTCTCCCCTCAGGGGCGATCGATCCCCTATGTCTATTGACAAATTCTCCTGATGATGGCTATATGTCCAAAGATGTCCACTGGCAGGCACGTATGTCATAAGGGGTAATAATGAACGTATCTGTGAAGGACGCTGCCGGTCTGCTCAGGGTGTCCGAGAAGACGATCTACCGCTGGATCAAGCAGGAGATCGTCCCCGCCTACAAGGTCAATGAGCAGTACCGCTTCAACCGCTCCGAACTGCTGGAATGGGCCACCTCCCGGCGGATCAGCGTCCCGGCCGAGTCGCTGGAGGAAATAGAGACCAATGCCCAACCGCTCCCCTGCCTGGGCGATGCCCTGGAGGCGGGGGGGATCTTCTACCGCATCGAAGGGAAGGGGCGCAGCGATGTCCTGACTTCGGTGGTGCAGCATCTGCGGCTCCCCGATGAGGTGGACCGCGACTACCTGCAGCAGGTGCTCATCGCCCGCGAGCGTCTTGCGTCCACCGGCATCGGCGACGGGATCGCCATCCCCCACCCCCGCAACCCGGTCCTG
>JACZKF010000202.1 GCA_014860175.1 Desulfuromonadales bacterium
GCCGCTGATCGGCCGCGCGCCCGGCCTGCGCAACGTCGTGGTGGCGACCGGCTTCGAGGGCGACGGCATCTGCCTCGGCCCGCTCGCCGGCAAGCTCGTCGGCCAGCTCGTGGCCGGCCGGGCGGCCGAGATCGAGCTTGCGCCGTTCGATCCCGCCCGCTTTTCCCGCAGGAGCCTCGTCGCGTGAGCGTGTCGCATTTCACCTTCCGCGGCAGGGCGGTGCCGTTCCGGCCGGGCGAGTCCGTCGCCGCCGCGCTGCTCGAGGCGGGCATCCTCGATTTCGGCCGCGACGCCAACGGCGCGCAGCTGCGCTATTTCTGTGGCATCGGCGCCTGCCAGAGCTGCCTCGTGCGCATCGACGGCCGGTTGGTCGAGGCCTGCCTGACGCCCGCCGCCGCCGGCACGGCGGTCCTTGCGGTGGGGGACTAGAGATGAGCGTCGAGCCTGCGATCCGGCCTTCGGACGTGCCGGAAACCGACATCCTCGCCTGCGACGCGCTGGTGGTCGGCGGCGGCCCGGCCGGCATGGAGGCGGCGCGGGTAGCGGCCAAACGCGGGCACCAGGTGGTCCTGTACGAAAAGGCTTCCTGGCTGGGTGGCCTGCTCCCCGTCGCCAGTATGGTCAAGCACCTGGAAACCCTGGATATTCTGACCTTTGTCAAATACCTGGAAACCCAGATCAAAAAGGAGGGGGTCAGAATCCACCTGAAAAAAGAGGTGACCCCCGAGATCGTCCGCCAAGAAAAACCGGATGTCTTGGTGCTTGCCGCCGGTGCGGCCTACACCAAGTTTCATCTGCCGGGGGGCGACGGCCGAAAGGTTCTGACCCCGGGTGGACTGCACCAGCAGCTGAAGTTCTTCCTGAAATTCTTCAGTCCGACGACGTTGGAAAAGCTGACCCGGATCTGGATGCCGGTCGGCAAGACGGTGGTCGTCACCGGCGGCACCCTGCACGGCTGCGAACTGGCGGAATTCCTCACCAAACGCCAACGCAAAGTCACCCTGATCCACAACGGCCCGGCCTCGGAACTGGGGGAGGGGATGACCGGTGACGATCTGATGAATCTCTGGCCGTGGATGGAGAAGAAGGGGGTCGTGATCAATGCCGACGTCCAGTACCGGGAAGTGACCGACCGGGGGCTGGTGGTTACCGACCCGGACGGCAGGGAACGGCTGATCGAAGTCGACAACGTCTGTACCACCCAGGACTTTGCCCCCAACTATGAGGCTCTGGGGCGCCTGGGGCAGCTGGTGCCGGAAACCTACAATGTCGGCAGTTCTGAAAAGCCGGGGCTGATTGTCGACGCCATGCGCGAAGGGGCGAGAGTCGGCTATGCCATCTAGCCCGGCGCCGCCCCGGAGATGACCGGAACCGGATGAAGGGGATGGCGAAATGGTCATCGCGAGGAGACCAGGAGTGTTTTATAACAATGTTATATTTTTTTTGAGCTATGACCGCGGCCCAAAGCGACCCGCGAATTCCAGCATCGAATAACCAGGAAAGGAGGCGCCGCTGCCCAGAAAATTCTCACCCTGTCGCTGTTCTCAAGACCCGTCACACCAGATTTGACCGGTTCAGCACCCCCATCGAGGAGTAGAACATGATGAACAAGGGCCTATTTTCTCTGTTTGTCGGCATCTGGACGTTACTGGTTCCCCTGTCGGCCGTGGCCGCCGACCCGATCGTGTTGACCTTTGCCATGCAGAATCCCGAAACCGCCTTCAGTTCGGTGCAGTGCGTCACCCCCTGGATCAAGGCGGTGGAGGAAGCGTCCGGTGGAAAGGTCAAGATCCAGCCGTACTACAGCCAGACCTTGACCAAGGGGAAGGACAGCTGGAACGCCACCAAAACCGGCATCGCCGATATGAGCTGGAACATGCACGGCTATTGGCCGGGGATGACGCCACTGGCCGATGTCATCAGCCTGCCGGTCATGCCGTTCCGGACGGCGGAGCAGGGGAGCGAGATCTTCTGGAAACTGTACGAGAAGTTTCCCCAGATCCAGAAGGAGTTTGAGGAGACCAAGGTCCTCATCCTCTACACCAGCGAGCCTTACTATCTGGTCACCAAGGACCGGCCGGTCAAGACCATGGAAGACCTCAAAGGGATGAAGATCCGCTCCGGCGGCGGCCCGGCGGTCGACCAGATGACGGCGTTGGGGGGGGTACCGGTCTCCATGGGGATGCCGGATGTCTACATGGCGATGCAAAAAGGGGTGATCGATGGCACCGGGGCGGCCTGGGAGCCGATCATCGGCTTCCGGCTCTATGAAGTCGGCAATTTCTACTCCGAGGTCCCGCTGCCGGCCACCTATTTCTCCATCACCATGAACAAGCGCAAGTGGAACAGCCTCCCCAAAGAAGCCCAGGAGGCGATCATGAGTGTCAGCGGCTTGGAGGGGGCCAAATACTGGGGGCGCAACTTCTGGGACATCGCCAAAGAGCCGACGATCCAGAAAGCCAAGGAGATGGGGAAAGAGATCAAGGTCTACACCCTGACCGCGGAGGAGCGCCAGCGGTGGCTCGACATCGGCGGCAAGCCGGTATGGGAGAAGTGGGTCCGGGAGATGGAAAGCAAGGGGCACTCCGGCGCCCGGGAAATCCTCCAGACTGCCCTGGAACTGGGGGAAAAGTAAACCAACCGGGGTGCGGTGGGGCGAAGAAAAGCCTCACCGCACCCCGAATTCCCCGGCCACGATCGCCATCCAGGAGGAGTCCGTGAGCAGCAAAATACTCGTCGTCAATCTTGGATCGACCTCGACCAAGGTCGGGATCTTCGCCCAGGAAAAGATGCAGATCAATCAGGGGATCAGCCATTCGGTGGAAGAGCTGAGCCGTTACCGGAGCATCCTCGACCAGTATGAACTGCGCCAGCAGGCGATCTTCTCGGTGTTGGGAGAGCATGCCCAGGAGCTCGACAGCTTTTGCGCCATTGCCTGCCGCGGCGGCAACACCAAACCGGTCCCCGGCGGCATTTACCGCATCTGCCCGGCGATGATCGAGGATATGAAAAGCGGCCGGTTCGGCCAGCATCCCAACATCATCGGTGGCATCGTCGCCCACGACATCGGCCGGCAGAAGAACATCCCGGTCTTTACCGTCGACCCGCCGACCACCGACGAGCTGTGTGCCTACGCCCGCTACTCGGGGATTCCGCAGCTGCGGCGCCAGAGCAGCTTTCATGCCCTGAGCCAGAAGGCGACCGCCCGCAAGATCGCCGCCCAACTGGGGAAGAGCTACGATCAGGTCAACCTGATCGTGGCCCATCTCGGCGGCGGGATCTCCGTCGGCGCCCACTTGCAGGGGAAAGTGGTCGATGTCAACAACGCCCTCGACGGCGATGGGCCGTTTTCTCCCGAGCGCGCCGGCTCCCTGCCGACCGGAGAACTGATCAAGCTCTGCTTCAGCGGCCAATACACCCAGCCGGAGGTGATGCGTCTGATTCAGGGGGGTGGGGGGCTGGTCGCCTATCTCGGCACCACCGACGCTCGAGCAATCGAACAGCGGATTGCCGGCGGCGATGAAGAGGCGGCCGAGGTCTACCAGGCGATGATCTACCAGGTCGCCAAGGAGATCGGCGCCTGCGCCGCGGTGCTGGAGGGACGGGTCGACGCCATCGCCCTGACCGGCAGCCTGGCCTACTCCGACCTTCTGGTCACCAGTTTGAGTCGGCGGGTCTCTTTTCTCGCTCCGCTTTATGTCGATCCGGGCGAGAACGAAATGGAGGCTTTGGCCGGAGGGGTGCTGCGCTACCTCACCAACCAGGAGAGCCTGTCGAATTACCAGGGGGTACCGGGATGATCCGCAACTTTGCCGACCTGCGCACCAGAGTCAAAGAAAAGCCGGCGCGGACCATCGCCGTGGTCTGCCCCGAGGGGGAGGAGGTCATCAAGCTGATCGCCCGCGCCCTGGAGAGCCGGATCGCCGAGTTCATTCTGCTGGGTGACCCCGAGGCGATCAGAGCGCTGGCGGCCGGCCAACTCGACCTGGGCCGGGTCGAACTGATCGCGACGAAAGAGCCGAGGGCCGCGGCCGAAGAGGCGGTGCGGCTGGTGGTGGCCGGGCGGGCGCAGGCGCTGATGAAAGGCAATCTCCCCACCGCCACCTTTTTGAAGGCGATCCTCGACAAGCAGCAGGGGCTCCATGCCAGCCGGCTGATCAGCGAAGTGACGCTGCTGGAAAAGGGGGGGGAGGAGGGGCTGCAGCTGCTGACCGATTGCGCCATCAATATCGCCCCCACCCTGGAGGAAAAGGTCCAGATCATCGAAAATGCCGTCGCCCTCGCCCGCCGCCTCGGTTACCACCGCCCCCGGGTAGCGGTCCTGTCGGCGGTGGAGCTGGTCAACCCGGCGCTGCCGGATACCATCGATGCGGCGGTGCTGAGCAAGATGGCCGACCGGGGGCAGATCAAGGATGCCGTCGTCGATGGCCCCTTCGCCCTCGATAACGCCTTGTCCAGGGAGGCGGCGCAGTACAAGAAAATCGGCGGCGAGGTGGCCGGTCAGGCCGATATCCTGCTCGCCCCCAATCTGCAGGTCGGCAATGCTCTGCACAAGGCGCTGGTCTTCTGGGCCCATCGGCCCATCGCCACCGCCGTGCTGGGGGCACGGGCGCCGATCATCATGACCTCGCGCTCCGACTCCATGCAGACCATGCTCGATACTGTCGCCCTGGCCGCCTACATCTCCTGATGGCCAGGCGAATTCCGAGACCACAACAGAAACTCGACGAAAGGATAAAGACAGCATGAAGGAAATCCGATTTCACGGACGGGGCGGACAAGGAGCGGTGCTGGCAGCCAGAATGCTGGCTTCGGCCGCCGCCATCGAAGGGAAGTGCGTGGGGAGTTTCCCCATGTACGGCTTCGAGCGGCGGGGGATGCCGGTGGTGGCGTTCACCCGTTTCGACGAGGCGCCGATTCGGGAAAAGTCGCAGATCTATCACCCCCATTGCCTGATGGTGGTCGACCCGACCCTGATGAAGCTCGACACCATTCTCAACGGACTGCGTCCCGGCGGGGTGCTGATCCTCAACAGTCCGAAGCCGCTCCCCCACCGGCTCAGCCCCAATATGGGACTGGCCGGCACCGTCGATGCCACCCGCATCGCGGTGCAGGAGATCGGCCGGGATATCCCCAACACCTGCCTGATGGGGGCGCTGGCCGCCGCCACCGGCTGGCTGAAGCTGGAATCGGTGATCAAGGGGCTGGGCGAGTATCTGGAGGGGGAGATGCTGCGGAAAAATATCCGGAACGCCGAGCGGGGGTTCCAGGAAGTCGAGGTGCAGAAATGGCAGTAAACGAGAAACCGGGCAAACCGATCTTCGCCACCGAGGCGGCCTGGTGCGACGGCAGCAAGGAACGGCTCTGTCTGCCGAGCGGCACCTGGCGCACCGAGCGGCCGGTGGTCGAGGTGGCCAAGTGCACTTACTGCGGCCTCTGCTACCTGTTTTGCCCGCCGCAGTGCATCCACCCGGGGGCGGATCACTTCCCCATCGATCTGGAGTTTTGCAAAGGGTGCGGGATCTGCGCCAAAGAGTGCCCCACCAAGGCGATAACCATGGTTGCCGAAGGAGTCGAAGACGATGACGCAAGCTCTGAAAAAAGAGATTAAAAAATACAAGGTCCTGACCGGCAACGGGGCCGCGGCCTATGCCGCCCGCCTCTGCCGCCCCGATGTGGTCTCCCTCTATCCGATCACCCCGCAAAGCGAGGTGATCGAGCAGCTGGAGAATTTTCACGCCAACGGCACCCTGGAGGCGGAGATGATCCGGGTGGAGGGGGAGAACTCGGCCCAGAACGCCGTCTGCGCCGCCGCCATGGCGGGGGCTCGGGTCTTCACCGCCACCTCCTCCTACGGCCTGGTCTTCATGTACGACGCCATGTTCCAGACCGCCGGCTACCGGGCGCCGGTGGTGATGGTCAACGTCAACCGGGAGCCGCCGGGGATCCATGCCGTCTGCTCCGGCCAGCAGGACATGATCGCCACCCGCGACACCGGCTGGATCCAGCTGATCGCCGAAAGCGGCCAGGAGATCTTCGATCTGGTGATCCAGGCCTATCGCCTGGCCGAGGACGAGGCGGTCCAGCTGCCGGTGATGGTCAACTACGACGGCTACTATCTCTCCTTCCTCGCCGAGTCGATCGAACTCCCCGAACAGAGTGAGGTCGACCGTTACCTCGCCCCGCTGAAAGAGCAGCCGCCCCGGCCGACCCTGGTGCCGGGCTCTTCCCTCGGCTGCGGCGCCCACGGGCTGGGGATGGGGTTTGTCGAGCTGCGCCGCAAGCATATGGCGGCCATGGCCCGCTCCCGGCAGACGTTCGAGGAGATCGACGCTGCCTTCGGCGAGGAGTTCGGTCGCAGCTACGGCGGGCAGATCGAGGAGTATCGCACCGAGGATGCCGAGATCGTCCTGCTGACCTCGGGGAGCGCCGTAGGCACCGCCCGGACGGTGGTCGATGCCAAGCGGGCCGAAGGGGTCAAAGTCGGTCTGATCAAGCTGCGGATGTTCCGCCCCTTCCCCATCGAACGCCTGAGCGCCGCCTTGCAGGGTCGCAAGGCGATCGGGGTTCTCGATCGCAGCCTCTGTTTCGGCTGGGACTGTGGGCCGATCTACATGGAGGTCAAGGCGCTGCTGGCCGACATCGGCAAGGTGCCGCTGCTCAACTTCATCGACGGACTGGCCAACATGGATATCACCAAGCCGAATATCGAGCGGATGGTGAATGACCTCCAGAGCGCTGCCCAGGGTGAGCCGTTCAATCCGGTCGCCTGGGTCACCATGGGAGAATAGGGAGCGAAGATGACCACTACCGTGAAAAAACTGCCCAAGGTCACCCAGTACTACCAGAACGAGGA
>JACZKF010000021.1 GCA_014860175.1 Desulfuromonadales bacterium
GGCCACCGGCCCGAGATTGCGGTACTTGAGCCGGACGCCGTCCAGCAGCGAAGCGCCGGCGGTGGTGGAGATGAACTGGCGGCCGAGGCGCAGGTCGAGATTTTCGACCAGATCATTTTTTTCCAGGTAGGCGTAAAAGAGCCGGCTGTCGACATCGACCCGGTCGGCCAAGTCCTCGGCCAGGCGCCCGTAGCCGCGAAAGTTCCAGCCGTCGGCCCCCACATCGCGGGCGTTGAACAGCAGATAGAGGGAGGCGGGGACCGCCGTCTTCTCGTCCGGGGTGTCGTACCATTCAAGTTCCGTGCTGACCCGCCCGGAAACCGTGGCGCCGAAAGCGCCGGTCACCGGCCACAGCACCAGCAGAACCAGGACGGTAAAAAAAGAGAACCGCTGCCAAATCTTCATGTCGCCTCCTTGAGTCCCATACAGATAGCCCGGGGCCAGGGACTTCGGGCAGGTAAGGCCGCGGGCGAATGATCCGACACTCCCTTTAGCAAGCCGGGTGCCAGCCCTGTCCGGAACTGCAGAATGGGGCTTTTCCTGTGAAGAAGGGATGAATCGGTGGAGAGACAGGGAGAGAGGGGGGGGAGAACTGTTCAAAATCGGGCAGGTCCGACCCAGCCGGGTGGCTCTTTGTTCCGCCAGAGCGCACGATTGCCAGATCGCGCAGATGTTCAGATCCCGGCACCCAGATGTTGCCCGGCTGCACTAAGGGAGTGCAAGAAAGGGCGAAATCTGGGGTGGAGAGGTGTACAGAATCCGGCAGGGGGGGGTTATTCGGGTTTGTGCAGCCCGTATTTTTCCATTTTGCTGTAGAGGGTCCCGCGGGCGATATCGAGGGCCTCGGCCGTCTGCTTGAGGTTCCACCCCTTCTCCTCCAGCACCTGGCGGATCAGGGTTACTTCGGCATCGGACAGGGAGGTCGATTTCAGGGTCAGGGTGACCGGGGCGAGCGGGGCTGAACAGAGCTTCAGTTCCTCCGGCAGATGCTCCGGCAGCAACTCTTTCCCCCGGCAGAAGACGACCGCCCGCTCGATGACATTGGCCAGCTCCCGCACGTTCCCCGGCCACGGGTAGCGGGTGAGCAGGTGCATCGCCTCGCGGGAGATGGCGGACACCTTGCGTTCGGCTTCGACCCTGTATTTTTCGAGGAAGTAGTTGGCCAGCAGCGGGATATCGGAGCGCCGCTCGCGCAGGGAGGGGGCGTGGATGGAGACGACGTTGAGGCGGTAGTAAAGGTCTTCGCGAAAGAGCTTTTCCCGGATGGCGTGGATCAGGTCGCGGTTGGTGGCACAGATCAGCCGCACATCGACGCGGACGGTGGCGCTGCCGCCGACCCGGGTGAAGGTTCCCTGCTCGAGCACCCGCAGCAAGGCGACCTGGGTCTGCATCGGAATGTCGCCGATTTCGTCGAGGAACAGGGTGCCGCCGGAGGCCAGCTCGAACAGTCCCTTCTTCTGTGCCACGGCACCGGTGAAGGCCCCCCGCTCATGGCCGAACAGCTCGCTGTTGATCAGACTCTCGCTCAAGGCGGCGCAATTGACCTGCAGAAAAGGCTTGCCGACCCGGGCGCTGCGGGCGTGAATCGCCTCGCTGATCAGTTCCTTGCCGGTGCCGCTTTCGCCGGTGATCATGGCCGTGGAGCGGGTCTGGGCCACCTGGGAGATCATTTCGTAGATTTCGAACATCTTCTGGTCCTGGCCGATGATGTTCTCGAACCGGTATCCCTGACGCCGCTCCCCTTCCGGCGGCACGCAGGCCTGAAAAACAGCCTTGTGCTGCCCGATCTTGGTGATGATGCGCCGAACCATGGCGAAGTCGAGGGGCTTGAGCAGATAGTCGTAAGCGCCTGCCTTCATCGCCTGCACCGCCTCGACAGTCGAGTCGATTCCGGTGAGGATGAGGACGAAGATCTCCGGATAACGCTCGCGCACGGCGGTGAGCAGATCGTACCCCCCCATCTTTGGCATGCGCATATCGGTGATGACGATGTCGGCGGGGAAGGTCTCGAGCTTCTCCAGAGCCTCCTCCCCGTTCTCCGCGGTTTCGATCAGCAGCCCCTCGTCCTCGCGCAGGGCGGAGCGGAAGCGGCGACGGTAGGCTGGCTCGTCGTCAACGAACAAGATTCGGGCGAGCGGCGCGCTCATGAGCGACTCCGCTCGATGGATGGAGGGTCGGCGGCGGAGCCGGCCGCAGCCGCCCGGGCGATCATCTCCCGCAGTTCGACCCGGCTCCACGGTTTGCGCAGAAAACCAAAAATCTCCTGCCGTTCCAAGGCTTGCGCCACCACCGGCAGCTCGGCATAGCCGGAGACGAGGATGCCGACTGTTGCCGGCCAGCGCCGCACCACCTCACGGAGGAACTCGAGCCCGTTCATCCCCGGCATCCGATAGTCGGAGAGGACGATCTGGCACGGCTCCTGGGCAAGGGCTTCCAGACCGGAGACGGCCGATCCGGCGCCGCGCATGACCAACCCCTCATTGCGGCAGAACCGCTCCAGAGTATGCAGAATATACTCTTCGTCGTCGACGCAGAGAATACGGATCGGCTCAGACATAGGCGCTCCCGGCCAGCGGCAGGCGCAGGGTGAAAACCGTCCCCTCTCCCGGGGAACTTTCGACGGTGATCTCCCCTTCGTGCTTGCGGATGATATCGTAGGTGATGCTCAGGCCGAGCCCGGTCCCCTTCCCCACTTCCTTGGTGGTAAAGAACGGTTCGAAGACCTTCGGCAGCACCTCCGGCGATATCCCGCAGCCGTTGTCGGCAATGGAGACGTGAACAGCATCTGCATCGCCCCAGGTACGCACCGTAATCTCGCCCTGACTGGAAACCGCCTGGGCGGCGTTGATCAGAAGGTTCATAAAGACCTGATTCAGCTGCTGCGGAAAGCAGCGGATAGGGGGAATCTGACCGTATTCGCGATGGACGGTCGCCTTGTAGCGCCACTCGTTGGAAGTGATCCGAATGGTGCTCTCGAGACACTCGTTCAGGTCGACCAAGCGGGACGCCCCGTCGTCGGCCCGGGAGAAGCTGCAGAGATTCTGCACGATTTTGCTGATCCGCACGGCCCCCTCCAGCGACTCCTCGATGACGATGTCGAGATCGCTCAGGATCTCCTGCAGCCGCAGCCGTTGCTTCTCCTCGGTCACCAGAGAGAACTGCGCCGGCGTGGCCGTCTTTTGCAAAATCCGCTCCTGGAAATCGATATAGGCATTGAGCCGTGGCAGGTATTCCTGCAGCTCTTCCAGATTACTGGTGACGAAGCCGATCGGATTGTTGATGTCGTGAGCGACCCCGGCGGCGAGCTGGCCGATGCTCGCCATCTTTTCCTGATGGAGAATGGTGGCCTGCTTTGACTGCAGGTCCCGATAGGCCGCTTCCAGCTCCCGCTTGTTGGCCTGGAGCTCCCGGTTGAGGTCCTCCAGGTCGCGGGTCCGTTCGAGAACTCGGGACTCGAGGTGCTCGTTGAGCCCCTTGATATCCTCCTCGATCTGCCGCCGCTGGGCGATCTCATCTTCCATCTGCCGGTTGATGCGGGAGGTGTTGTCGACCTGCGCGTGCAGCTCCCGGCGGGTAGCCAGAAGCTGGCGATCCATCCGGCCGAGAATCCGGTTGGCGAAGCAGAAGAGACCGGCGCAGAACAGGGAGCTGAACGCCACGATCCGCAGAACGAAGCGGTTCAGATTCCGGGCTTCGGCGGTAAGGTCATACAGGAGGGTAAACTCGCCGACCACCCGGCTGCCGACATCGATCAGGGGGAACGCCTTGACGGCAAAACTTCGGCCGTCGATACGGATTTTCCGGTGGCCCTGATCAAAGACCGGGTCTTCCCAGGAGAGAGTATCGATATCGCTCGAAACCGCTTCGATGGTCTGGCTCACGACCACCTTGCGGCGGAAGGTGTCCCACGATACCGGGCGCCCCAGAAGGCGCATCTCCTCTTCCCATTGACCCTGATCGAGGTACTCCTTGTCGATGGTCACCAGAAAGTCGATTTCGGTGACATTGCGCAGCATCTGCAGAATCTCTTCGATCCGCTCCCCCACTTCGATATAGCCGATGAGCTCCCCGTCGACCCGCCAGGGATAGACGACCCGGAGGATGAACATGCCGTACCGCCCCAACTCCATGCCGGTGGCCGGCTCTCCGGTCTGCAGTGCCTTGCGCATGGTCAGGCGCCCGATCGGATCGGCCTGATCCTCCGGCCGATGGACCCGAAGCAGGGTCTTGGCTTCCAGGCTGTGGAAATAGAGGTGGGGGGAGGGGC
>JACZKF010000022.1 GCA_014860175.1 Desulfuromonadales bacterium
GCTGGAGCGCGATTTCCACGCCGCCCATCCGGATTTCACCCTCCAGTCCCGGCAGGAGAAGCTGCTCCCCGCCGCCCCGGCGCGGGAGTTGATCGGCCAGACGGCGGAGCGCGCCCTCCAGGTCTATCTGCTCACCTCCAGCCAGCGCGCTTTCGTCCTCGAGTTCTCCGCCCCCCCAGCCGATTTCGACCGAATGCGCCCACTGTTCGAAGAGATGGCAGAGTCGTTCACGATCTTGAAAAGGGGTAAACCGTGAGATCCCCTCCCCAGTGGGGGAGGACCAGGGAAAGGGGCGTCTTGCCTTTTCCTACGCTTCCCCCGCTGTCGATGCCAGCTCGGACTCCTCCTCATCTTCCTCGCCGATTCCAGCCCGCATCCGTACCGATTCCGCCAGAGAATAGAGGACCGGCACCACCACCAGGGTCAGCATCGTCGCCACCGCCAGGCCGAAGATCACCGCCACCGCCATCGCCCCCCACCACTGGGCCGACTCGCCGCCGATCTCCCAGCTGAAGCTGCGAAAATCGAAGCTCACCCCGACCGCCATCGGCAGCAGGCCGAGAATGGTGGTGACCGCCGTCAGCAGCACCGGCCGGAAACGCACCACGCCGGCGCGCACCAGGGCTGACTGGAGCTCCATCCCCTGGCGCCGCAGCAGGTTGATGTAGTCGATGAGGACGATGGCGTTGTTGACCACCACCCCGGCCAGGGAGATCACCCCGATGCCGGTCATGATGATGCCGAAGGGGGTCGATGTGAGCAGCAGCCCCAGGAAGACCCCCGACAGGGAGAGGAGCACCGCGGTCATCACGATGCCGGTCTGGACGATGGAATTGAACTGGGTGACCAGCACCAGGGCGATGAGGAAGACCGCGGCCAGGAAAGCCTTGGCCAGGAAGGCGCTCGCCTTCTGCTGCTCTTCCTGTTCGCCGGAGAAGCCGAGGCGGTAGCCGGCCGGCAGCTCGAGGGCCCCCAGGCGCCCCTGCACCTCTTGGAGCACCTCGTTGCTGTTGCGGCCGAAGGTGTTGGCGGTGAGGGTGACCACCCGTTTCTGATCGAGGTGACGGATGGCGCCGAAGCCGGAACCAAGTTCCACCCGGGCTATGGTCGACAGGGGGACCGGGTCGCCGCTGCGGGCCGGCACCAGCAAATTCTCGATATCGGCGATAGCCTGACGGCGCCCTTCCGGCAGCCGGGCGACGATGTCGTACTCGTCCTTCCCTTCACGGTAAACCCCGAGCTTGCTGCCGCTGATGGCCGCCTTGACGGTGCGCGACACCTCGGCGGTGGAGAGGCCGAGCAGGCTCGCCTTCTCCCGATCGACCAGCACCCGCACTTCCGGCTTGGCCCGGGCGAAATCGTCCTTGAGGTCGACCAGGCCGGGGACGTTGCGGATCAGCCCCTTGGCCCGTTCGGCCAGGGCGCCGAGGGTCTCCACATCTTCGCCGCTGAGCTCGATGCTCACCGGCGCGCCGGTGGGGGGCCCCTCTTCCTGCTTCTCCACCTTGATCTCGGCCCCGGCCAGGGGGGCGACCGCCTGGCGCAGGCGAGCCAGCACCAGATTGGAGTCCTCTCCCCGCTGGCGGCGATCGTGAAAATCGAGGGAAATTTTGGCTTGGTTGGCCTGCCCTTCGCCGCCCCCCCCCATCTCGCCGCTGCTGGCGACGCCGACTTCGCCGATGACGAAGCGCAGGTCGCCCTCGCCGGCGGCCGCCGCCTCGGCGGCCCGGGTGATGGCGTCGGTGGTCGCCAGGCTCGCTCCTTCGGGCGCCTTGATCTCGATGAAGGCGCGGTTCGGCTCGGTATCGGGGAACAGCTCGACGCCGTGCCCGAGCAGGGCGTAAGCGCCGATCAGCAGCACCAGGAAGCCGACGGCGGCGCCGACCACCACCCCCCGGTGGCTCAGCGCCCACACCAGGGTCCGCCGGTAAAGGCGCAGCAGCCACCCTTCCTGCGGCTCCAGCGATTGCCGGGGTCCCCTCACTTTCAGAAAGGCGGCGCAGACCACCGGGTTGATCACCAGGGCGACGAACAGCGAGGCGCTCAGGGTGATGATCAGGGTGATCGGCAGGTACTGCATGAACTCACCCATGATCCCCGGCCAGAAGAGCAGCGGGAAGAAAGCGCACAGGGTGGTCACGGTGGAGCTGATGACCGGCCAGCCGACTTCGGCGACCGCCTCGCGGGCGGCCTGCACCCGCCCTTTTCCCTCCTGCATGTGGCGGTAGATGTTCTCGACGATGACGATGGCGTTGTCGACCAGCATCCCGAGGGCGAGAATGAGACTGAACAGGACCACCATGTTGAGAGTGATCCCCAACGCCTGCAGGACGGCGAAGGCGATTAGCATCGAAAAGGGGATGGCCAGGGCGACGAAAAAGGAGTTGCGCAGCCCCAGAAACAGGAACAGCACCCCCACCACCAGCACCAGGCCGGAGAGAATGCTGTTTTCCAGTTCGGCGACCATCCGCCGGATATCCTTCGACTGGTTGAGGGTGACGGAGAGTTCCACCCCTTCCGGGACCTGCCGGCGCCCCTCTTCGAGCAGGGCGAAGACCCGGTCGGCCACGGCGATGATGTTCTCCCCGGTGCGTTTCTTGATCGCCAGGGTGACGCTTTCCTGGCCATTGAGGCGGGCGTGGCTGGTGCGGTCCTCGAAGGTGTCGTGGATGCTCGCTACGTCCTTGAAGTAGATGGCGCGACCGTCGCGCACGGTCAGAACCAGGTTGTCGATCTGCGCCGGGTCGGTGAACTCGCCGGGGATGCGCAGCAGGTACTTCCCCTGGCCGATGTCGATGGAGCCACCGGGGATGTTGACGTTCTCCCGCTGCACCGCGGCCATGATCTCGCTGAAGGAGAGGCGGTAGGCGGCCATCCGCTCGGGGTCGAATTCGACCCGGATCTGCCGCTCGCGGCCGCCGGTGACCACCGCGTCGAGCACCCCCGGAATCTCCTCGATCCTCTCCTCCAGGCGCTCGGCCACCTTCTTCAGCAGAGCCTCGCCGACCTGGCCGGAGATCGCCACCATCAAAATCGGGAATTCGGACAGATTGATCTCGAGAATGGAGGGGTCGTCTTCCAGGTCGGCCGGCAGATCCCCCTTGGCCTGGTCGACCTTGTCGCGCACCCGCTGCAGGGCGATGTCGATGTCGACCTCGGGGGTGAACTCGATGGTGATCATCGACGACCCCTCGGCGCTGATGGAGCGGACCTGCTCCACGTCCTTGAGCCCCTTGAGCTTGCGCTCGATGGGGAGGGTGATCAGGCTCTCCATGTCCTCGGGGGCGACCCCTTCGTAGGAAGTGACCACCAGCACGTAAGGGATGGTGATGTCGGGGGTCGACTCCCGCGGCAGGGTCAGATAGCTGTAGATCCCCATCACGACGGCGATCAGCATCAGGACAAAGACGGTGCTGCGGTGGCCGATGGCGGCATTGGTCAGAAGCATCGGCCGCTACCCTTCGTCAGCGCTGACGCGGGAGCCGTCGGCGACCAGCTGCTGTCCTTTGACCAGCAGCCGGTCGCCGGCAGCGAGCCCTTCTTCGATGACGATGCGGTCGCCGACAATGGCGCCGGTCTTCACCGGCCGCAGATGGGCTACCCCGGCCTCCTCGATGAACACCGCCCGGGCGCCGCCGCGCTCCACCACCGCATACAGCGGGACAGCGATCACCTCCCCCAGCTGCCGGCGGACGAAACCGACGCGGGTGATCATCCCCGGGCGCAGGGCGCCGTCGTCGTTGGCGATTTCCACTTTGGCCAGGTAGGTGCGGGTGGCCGGATCAGCCTTGTAGGCCAGATGGATGATCCGCCCCGGACGCCCACCGGAGTTCCCCCCGGAAATGGCCGCCGCCACGACCTCGACCGCTTGCCCCGGACGCAGGAAAGAGACGTCTTTTTCCGGCACTTCGACCAGCGCCTTGAGCCGATCGACCTGGACCAGTACCGCCACCGGCGCCCCTTCGGCGACGTATTCGCCGCGGTCGACCAGCAGGCTGTCGAGCACCCCGTCGACGGGGCTGAAGAGCGTGCTTTTCCCCAGCGCCAGCCGGGCTCGCGCCAGCTCGGCCCGGGCGACGTCGTAGGCTTTTTGCGCCTCGTCGAACTCCTGCTGGCTGACGAATTTGTCGGTCAGCAGCTGCTGCAGGCGGGAGAGGCGCTTCTCCTGGACGGCGAATTCGGCCCGGGC
>JACZKF010000203.1 GCA_014860175.1 Desulfuromonadales bacterium
GAACTATATCTTATTGAGGTGAGTGAGAAATTTAACAGCCAGCAGTATCATCGTTGAATGAGGCTGCCGTGTCAGCATCAGCCGCAGGAACATACTCAACGGAACAATTAGCCGGTGTCGCACCGCTCAGGTCAGTAAATAGATTGGGATCAGTGCCGTCTTGGGTCATGTTACCGATATCATTCATGACCAGAATGAGTGCATCACCGTCTTCGGGATAGCCGAACGCGGTGGGAACTGCCGCGCCGTTGACAGTGACAGAGCTTGAAGCCTCGCTAGCCACGCCATTAACAAGAGCCTTGGCATAAGTCATTGCGGAAGCCGCTTTCATAGCACCCAGCGTGCCCTGGAGAGAAGCTGTCCGAGCCTCGGTCTGAAGATCGATAAACTTCGGCACCGCAACCGCGGCAAGGATGCCGAGGATGACGATTACCACCACGAGTTCGATCATGGTAAAGCCTTTTTGGTTCATTGTGTTTCCTCCCTTGGTTAAAGATGGCTCATTTGGCCATTGCGAATTCTGCATTCCTGAAAGTAGTTTGCAATTCCCATACCTCTTTTTGTCTGAACCTCAATAATGCCTTTCCTTTTTCCCCTTTCTCCACCCCCCAAGTTTTGTTCTCAAAGTCTCATCAGTTCGGTTGTTTCAACCACCGGTACGATTCGGCCGGCCGTAGCGTCAGCCCGACAAAGGCTGTTCGGGTCGGCTCCGCCGGCGCGACCTGCTCCAGCAATGCATCGATGCGAAACCGGGCGCGAACCGGGCCGGCTTGCGGAGTTTCAAACCAGGCATGATGGGAAACCCGGTAGACCAGTTCTCCCGCCTGGCGGTCGAAATACCACCAGCCTTCTTCAATGGTTGCCGGATCGGGGCCGTCGAGTTCGCCGAGGTAGTTTTTCGGCAGTTCGCTCAGGTAGTTCATCGGGTTGGTGCCGGCCATCGCTTCGGCCGCTGCCATCTCTCCGCGCACGATGTGGCCGGCCATCTGCAGGGAGACGGCGCTGCGCAGGATGCCGAGGGTCTGTTCCATGCTGGTGCGTTCGACGTCGACCAGCAGGTCGAGATATTTATCGATGGCGGCCAGAAACAAGACTCCGACGATGGTGATCACCACCACCAGTTCGATGAGGGTAAAGCCGGAATTGCCGCGCGCGGGTGACGCTTTTTTGACTGAGGGCGACTTCTCGACACCCAAATTTGTCTCCCCCACGCTTCTCATCAGCCGCCGCGCACCACCTGCGAGAGGTTCCACATCGGCAGAAAGACGCCGAGGGCCAGTACCAGCAGAACACCGCCGAGACAGATGATGAGGATCGGTTCGATGGCGCTGGAGAGGCTCTTGAGGTCGTAGTCGACCTCCCGCTCGTAGAAGCCGGCCACCTCTTCCAGCATCTCGTCGACGGAACCGCTCTCCTCGCCGACGGCGATCATCTGCAGCACCAAGGGGGAGAAGAGCTCGGCGGCGGCGGCGCTGCGGGTGAGGGTCTCGCCGCGCTCGATGGCGTTGCGCATCCGCTCGAGGCGCAGGGCGACGAAGCTGTTGGCCACCCCCAGGCCGGTGAGGTTGATCGACTGGATCAGCGGCATGCCGGCGCGCAGGCTCATGGCGAAGGCGCGGGAGAAGCGGGCCATGGTCGCCCGCAGGACGATGCTGCCGGCCAGCGGCAGGCGCAGCTTGGAGTGGTCCCAGAGCAGGCGTCCCTTGTCCGTTTTCAGATAGCCCCGCAGGAGATAGACGCCGAGGAGCAGCGCCGCCAGCAGCCAGGGCCACCAGGCGACGGCAAAGTCGGAGACGCCGAGGATCACCCGGGTCGCCCAGGGGAGGTCGGCGCCGAAGCTGCGGTAGACCTTCTTGAAGGTCGGGATGACGAAAAGAGTCAGGAAAACGATGGCAACGGCGATGGTGCCGAGGAGAAACGCCGGATAGCGCAGGGCGGACCGCACCCGGTCGAGGGTCTCTTTTTCCTGGCCGAGATGGCGGGCGATCTCGGCGAACGACTGATCGAGGCGGCCGGAGTTCTCCCCCACCTGCACCAGGCCGCAAAAGAGCGGTGGAAAGATGTCCGGGTGCCGTGAAATGGCGCTGGAGAGATCACGCCCGGTTTCGATATCTTCGATGACGGTGCGCAGCACCCGGGCCAGGACCGGCGACCGGCTGGTTTCGGCCAGGCCCCGCAGGGCACGGATGATCGGCACGCCGGCGCGGATCAGGGTATGCAGCTGGCGGGAGAGCAGGATAAGGTCATCGAGGCGCACCCGCTGCTGCAGGGCCCACCAGCGCTCGGCGTCGACCAGCAGGCTGGAGGCGGTGTGCAGGGTGCCGATATGGACCGGGATCAGGCCGCCGGCGATGAGCTGGTCGGCCAGAACGTCGGCCGAGGGGGCTTCGACCGTCCCTTCGATCAGCTCTCCCCCGCCGCGCCGGGCGCGGTAGCGGTACTGGGCCATGGCCTACTTCTCCCCCGCCGCGGCAGCGACCGGCAGCCCGGTCTCCTCCACCTGGCCGGCGACCCGCACCACCTCTTCCAGGCTGGTAATCCCCTGGCGCGCGAAATCAAGGGCGCACAGGGCCAAAGGGCGAAAATTCGGCTGCCGGTAGGCGCCGGTGGCGAAGGCGGCGCTATCGCCCCGGCGCAGGGCGTCGGCCAGGGTAAAGTCGATCTCCAGCAGCTCGAAGATGCCGATCCGCCCCCGGTAGCCGGTGTTGTGGCAGTGGGGACAGCCGGCGCCGCGGCGGAAGCGGATCTCGCGCCAGGCGGGGCCGATGGCCGCTTCCAGCCAGCTGAGCCGCCCCGCATCGAGAACCTCGTCCTCGATGCAGCTCTCGCACAGCCGGCGCACCAGGCGCTGGGCCAGCACCGCCTGCAGGGCGCTGGCGACGATGTACCCTTCGGCCCCCATGTCGAGCAGCCGCAGCGCGGTGCCGATGGCATCGTTAGTGTGCAGGGTGGAGAAGACCAAGTGGCCGGTCATCGCCGCCCGCAGGCCGATTTCCGCCGTCTCCTGGTCGCGCATCTCGCCGACCATGATGATGTCCGGGTCCTGGCGCAGGGCGGCGCGCAGCACCTGGGCGAAGGAGAGGCCGATGCGCGGGTGGACCTGCACCTGGTTGATCCGCGGCAGGCGGTATTCGACCGGGTCCTCGACGGTGATGACCTTCTTTTCGACCTGGTTGAGTTCGTTGAGGGTGGCGTAAAGGGTGGTGGTCTTGCCGCTGCCGGTGGGGCCGGTGACCAGCACCATGCCGTTCGGGCGCCCGACCAGGAGCCGGTAGCGGGCCAGCAGCGCCTCGGGCATGCCGAGGACGTCGAGACTGAGGATGCCGCCCGACTGATCGAGCAGGCGCATCACCACCGCCTCGCCGAACTGAATCGGCATGGTCGCCAGGCGCACGTCGATGCTTTTCCCCCGCACCTTGATGTTGAAGCGGCCGTCCTGCGGCAGGCGCCGTTCGGAAATATCGAGGCCGCTCATCAGCTTAAGCCGTGAGACCAGGGCGGCGGCGACCCGCTTCTCTTTCACCACCTGCTCGTGCAGCACCCCGTCGATGCGCTGGCGCAGCCGCAGCACCTTCTCGTCCGGTTCGATGTGGATGTCGGAAGCTCCGACCTGCACGGCGTCCTCGAACAGGGTGCGCAGCAGCCGCACCACCGGCGCGTCCTGCAGCTCCGAGGCCGGCAGCAGGTCGGCCAGGTTGGTCTGCGTCGACAGCTCCTGCCCGAGCTCCTGGGCGATGTTCGCCAGCTCGTCGGTACGCCGGTAGACCTGGTCGATGGCCCGCAGCAGGTCGGTCTCCCGGACCACCGCCAGGCGAACGGGGCGTTTGAAAATTTTGGCCAGCTCGTCGAAGGCGAAGATGTCGGTCGGGTCGGCCATCCCGACCAGCAGCGAGGCCGGCGAATCCTCGAGGACCATGGCCCGGAAGCGGCGGGCGAAGGTTTCCGGCAGCAGCCGCACCGTCTCCGGCTTGTACTTGAAATACTGGAGGTCGACGTAGACGATCCCCAGCTGGCGGGCCAGGCATTCGAGCATGTCGCGGGAGGTGACAAAGCCAAGCTCGACCAGAGTGTCGCCGAGCTTCCCCCCGGTCTTCTTCTGGGAGTTCAGGGCGACGGAGAGCTGCTCCTCACTGATCAGGCGATTTTGCACCAGCAGCTCACCGATGCGGATTTTTTTTCGCGTTACCGACAACATGATGCCTGCTGCTCCATGGCGAAAAGCTGTCCTCGGGGTCCGTACAGGGGGCAACTGGTTCCTTGCCCCTGCCAACGATCAGCCGATCAAAGCCCGCTGTTCAGGCGTTTTTGGGCGTACTGTGCCAGTTCCTGGGGGAGGTTTCCCACCTCCAGCCCCCGGCGATAGGAGTGGGCCGCCTCGGTCGGGGTCCCCTCCCCCTCCTGGGCGATGGCGAGGCCGACCCACCAGGTCCCCTGGTTGGGATGCACCGCCAGCAGCCGATGGTAAAGGTCGACGGCCGCCGGCCAGTCGCCGAGCTGCTGGCAGATGGCCGCCAGCAAGGCCGAGTACTCCGGAGCGGTGGCCGGCAGCGGCGCCGGGTGCCGGCTGAGCAGCTCTCGCGCCTGCGGCCAGGCGCCGCCTTCCACCAGCAGCCGGGCCCGTCCCTTGAGGAAGGGGGGGTGCCGGGGGGCCAGTTCCAATCCGGCCTGCAGGAGCTCATCGGCTTCGGCCCTCTGCCCTCTCTGATGC
>JACZKF010000204.1 GCA_014860175.1 Desulfuromonadales bacterium
GCCGGCAAGACCTCGGGGTCCACTGGTGTCTCGCTGCAGTTTGTCGTCGATGAAGACAGCCAGCAGTGGAAGCGGGCGGCCGCCCTGTGCTACGACCAGTGGACCGGTTGGCAACTGGGGGAGCGGGTCGGAGCGATCTGGGGGAATCCGAAGACCCGTCACGGCTGGCGACGGATGCTGCGCAACCAGTTGCTGGAGCGCTTCATCTATCTCGATACCCTGAAGATGGATGAGGCGGCCATGCTCCGCTTCTATCGGGAGATCCGTCGGCTGCAACCGACCCTGCTCTTCGGCCATGCCCATTCGCTCTATCTGTTCGCCCGCTACCTGCGGCGGCTCGAGCTCGAGGATATCCGTCCGCGAGGAACCATCAGCACGGCCATGGTCCTGCACGATTTCGAGCGGCGGGAGATCGAGGAGGTTTTCGGCTGTGCAGTGACCAACCGCTACGGCTGCGAAGAAGTGAGTCTGATCGCCTGTGAGTGCCGGGAACACCGCGGCCTGCACCTCAATCTCGACACCCTGGTGGTGGAATTTATCCGCGACGGCCAGCCGGCCGCAGCCGGGGAGCCGGGGGCGATCGTCGTCACCGATCTGAGCAATTACGGGATGCCGTTTATCCGCTACCAGGTGGGGGATGTAGGAATCCCATCCCCACGCAGCTGTAGCTGCGGCTGCAGCTATCCTTTGATGGAGACGATCGAGGGGCGTACCGCCGATTATGTGGTCACGGCGGCCGGCGACTATATCTCGGGAATCTCGCTGACGGAAAATTTTGCCATGTGTCTGACCGGGGTGAAGCAGATGCAGATCATCCAGGAGCGTCTCGACCAGCTGCTGCTGCGTCTGGTGGCCGAACCGGAGGCCTCTCGCGACGACATTGTGCGGCAGGTGGCGGCCCTGGTGCGGCAGCGCTTCGGGCATGGGATGCGGCACGAGATTGCCTTCGTGCCGGAGATCGCCCAGGAGAAGTCGGGCAAGTACCGCTTTTGCATCTCCAAGGTCGCCAACCCGTTCGCGGGGAACGATCTGTCACTGGAGCGGGAGCGAATCTGTCTTTGACGCCTGCAAATGGTTGGCAGCGACGCTCGCCGCAGGTATACTCCCTGCATCAGCACGGCAGGGCTATCTATGCAGATGACCGGCAACACCCATAGCGTGGCGATCGGCTACCTTCTGTGGCTCTTCGGTTTCACCGGGGCCCACCGCTTCTATTTCGGTAAGCCGGTCACCGGTACTCTCTGGTTTCTGACCCTGGGGCTCCTTGGCATCGGCTGGCTGATTGACCTGTTTTTGATCCCCTCCATGGACCGCCAGGCCGACCTGCGCTACCGCAGCGGTCGTCTCAGCTACAACCTGGCCTGGATTCTCTTGACCTTCCTGGGGCTGTTCGGGATCCACCGCATGTACATGGGCAAATGGATCACCGGCATCATCTTTCTGCTGACCGGCGGTCTGTTCCTGGTCGGCTATCTCTATGATTACTGGACCCTGAATAATCAGATCACCGAAATCAATCAGGGGGAACTGCACTCCTGACCGCTGGTGCTTGGCACGCTGCACCCGGTCGGGTATCGACGGGAAAGGGAGGAGTGCCATGGACCAGGATTGGACCCCCCAACGGTTGCTCGAAACCTCGGGCAACTACTGGTGTGCCGGCGCGCTGCACGCAGCAGCCAGTCTCGATCTGTTCACCGTAATCGGCGACCAGCGGTTGACCACCGAGGCGGTGGCGTCCCGCATCGGCAGCAACCCCCGGGCCACCGGCATGCTCCTCCACGCCTTGACCGCGCTGGGGCTGCTGGCCAAGGACCAGGAGACGTTCGCCAACACCCCCGCCAGCGCCCTCTATCTATGCCGCGACTCCGGTGACTATCTGGGTCACATCATCCGTCACCACCATCATCTGGTGGAGAGCTGGGCCCGCCTCGACCAGACGGTGCGAACGGGTCGCCCCCAGCACCCTCCGGTACCCTCCGGGGGGGATGCGGAACGGCGGGAGAGCTTTCTGCTCGGGATGTTCAACCTGGCCAGCCAACTCGCTCCGGTCCTGGTTCCCCAAGTCGAACTTGGCAGCCGGCGCCGTCTCCTCGATCTGGGGGGTGGCCCGGGCACCTATGCTCTCTACTTCTGTCGGCAGCATCCCGAGCTGCAGGCGGTAGTCTTCGATCTACCGGCCACCCGCCCGTTTGCGGAAAAAACCATTGAGCGCTTCGAGCTGACCGACCGGGTCTCTTTCCAGGCCGGCGATTACCTTCACGATCCGATTCAGGGGAGCTACGATATCGTCTGGCTTTCCCATGTCCTGCACGGGGAGGGGCCGCAGGGGTGCGCCCACCTGTTGCGCCAGGCCGCCTCGGTACTGGAGCCGGGCGGGCTGCTGCTGGTCCATGAATTTCTGCTCAACGACGACCTCGCCGGCCCCCCCTTCTCCACCCTGTTCAATCTCAACATGCTGCTCGCCACCGAAAGCGGTCAGGCCTACTCGACAGCCCAGATTACCACCATGCTGGAGAGCGCCGGGCTGGGTGAGATCCGCCGCCTCCCCTTGGAGCTGCCGGGAGAGACCGGGGTGGTCGCCGGAGTCCGCCGACCCTGACCATAAACCGACGCAAAAAAGCCCCGCAGTCGGAACGCTGCGGGGCTTTTTTTATGCGCATCCGGGGCGGCTATTCCCGGCGGACTTCTATTCCCAGGGTCTGGATCTTTTTGCGCAAGGTATTGCGGTTGATGCCCAGGATTTCGGCCGCGCGCACCTGGTTGTGCCGGGTCTTCTCCAAAATGATCTGGATCAGGGGGCGCTCCATCTGATGCAGGACCATGTCGTAGAGATTGTCCAGCTCGTTGACCTCCATCGGCATCAGGGAAGTGCGCAGCTTGTTGGCGATCAGCGCTTCCAGCGAACAGTCGTTCTCTTCCCGGCCGCCGGTGAGCAGGTCAGGAAAGTCGGCGGCGGTGAGGAGTTGATCGGGGGAGAGGAGGGCGGCGCGCTGGATAGTGTTCTCCAACTCCCGGACATTGCCCGGCCAGTCGTAGCGCTTGAGTCGCTGCAATGCCTCTTCGGTACAGCCGCGGGTGGCCACGCCAAGATCCTGGTGGGCTCGCTGGATAAAATAGTCGATCAGCTGCGGGATGTCCTCGCGCCGCGTGCGAAGGGAGGGAAGGCAAATGGGGACGACGTTCAGGCGGTAAAAGAGATCTTCCCGGAACTCCTTCTTGCGCACCTTCTCCTTGAGATCCTGATTGGTGGCCGCGACAATGCGCACATCGACGGCGATGGCGAGATGGCCGCCGGTGCGAGTGATCTCCCGCTCCTGCAAGACCCGCAGCAGCTTGGCTTGCAGATCGAGGGGCATATCACCGATTTCATCAAGGAACAAGGTGCCACCGTTGGCCTGCTCGAACTTGCCGGCCTTGCGCTCGCTGGCGCCGGTAAAGGCACCTTTCTCATGGCCGAACAGTTCGCTCTCGAGCAGCTCCCGGGGGATGGCGGCGCAGTTGAGGGCGAGGAAAGGTTTGCCGAGGCGGGGGCTGTTGACGTGGATGGCCCGGGCCACCAGCTCCTTGCCCGTCCCCGACTCACCGGTGATCAGGACGGTGACGTCCGAGGGGGCCACTCGGCCGAGAAGTTTGTAGACCTCCTGCATTGGCTGACTGGTGCCGATGATCGTCCGCTCCAGGTGATAGTGCCCCTTGATCTCGTCCTTGAGCCGGTCGTTCTCCGCCGACACCTCGGACGCTTTTTGTGCCTTGAGAACGATGGCGTCGAGCACGTCGAGGTCAAAGGGCTTGGTCAGATAGTCGTAAGCACCGCGCTTCATCGCCTCCACCGCATTTTTCATCGACGATTCGGCGGTCATCACCACCACCATGATGGAGGGGCGCTCCTCGAGAAAACGGCTGAGCAGGTCGAGGCCAGAGATCCCCGGCATCTTGATGTCAAGCACCGCCAGCTCGTAAGGGTGCTGGCGGAACATGGCCAAGGCCTCGTCGCCGCTGGTGGCCAGGTCGACGGTCAACCCTTTTTTGGCCAGGGCCTTGGAAAGTACCCAGCGGATACTCTCCTCATCATCGGCGACCAGGATACGGCGAATGGACATGGTGTGGCGATCCTTCCTGAAAATAGGTGGCGAAAGCGGAAAATGCTTCAGCGTAGAAGGGGGAGGGAGACGGCAACCAGCGTCCCCTCCCCGGCAACGCTCTCCACTTTGAGAAATCCCTGATGCTCCCCGACGATCTTCTGGCAGGTGGCGAGCCCCAGGCCGCTGCCGCGCCCTTTGGTGGTATAAAAGGGGGTGAAGATTTTTTCCAGCTCTTCGCTCGGGATGCCCCGGCCACTGTCGCGAATCTCGACGACAATCAGCGGCATGGGGCGTTTGCCCGGAGTGTTGAGGTGAAATTCCGAGGCGACCTTGGTGGTGATGACCACGCGCCCCTGGCGATCGATGGCCTCGGCGGCATTTTTTATCAGATTGAGGAACAGTCGGGTCAGCAGGTTCTCGTCGCCGGGGAGCGGGGGGATGCTCGGATCGAGGACGAGCAGAAAGTCGATCTGCTTTTCCCGGTGCGCCTCTTTCTGGAACAGGATGATGTCACCCAGGACTTTCGCCAGGTTAACCTGCGACCACTGCGGCGGCCGGGGTCGGGCGAGATCCATCAACTCCTCGATGATGCCGTCCACCCGTTCGACTTCCCGCAGCATCACCCGGGTATATTCCTTCAGCCCCGTCTGGCCGGCCAGCTCAAGCTCGAGCAGTTGGGCCGCCCCCTTGATGCCGCCCAGCGGATTTTTGATCTCATGCGCCAGTCCCGCCGCCAAGGTCCCGAGCATGGAGAGGCGGTCAGCCCGGCGTACCGCCTCTTCCAGGTCGCGCACACGGGAGAGGTCGCGAAGAATCATCACTACTCCCTCCGCTTTGCCGGTATCGGTAAAGATCGGTGACACCGAAACGCTCACCGGCAGGGGCGGAGAGGGGCCCCGCTGAAGAAAAATGTTCTCGTGATTGGAAACGGACCGCCCCCCCTCCAGGGCCATCGGGATCAGAGTCAACAAGCTGGCCTGGGAGGAGAACAGATCCAAGAAGTGACGTCCCAGGCTCTGCCGTTCTGACACGCAGAAAAAAGATTGAGCGGCCGGGTTGAACAGCACGATGTGCCCCTGGCGGTCGGTGGCGACCACCGCGTCCTCCACGTTTTCCACGGCGCGCACATAGACCTGCGTATCCCGGGCCGTTCTCATGCCGCCAGCTCGGCTGTGGTGAAAAACGCTTCCATCGCCTCGCGCATCGCTGCCAGCGACGGCAGCCGATTGATCTCGCTACGGAACTGGGCGGCGCCCGGTACCCCGCGGGCATACCAGGCCAGGTGCTTGCGCAGTTCGGGGGCGGCGCGGGTCGGGCCAAAAGCCTCGAGGAACAGTTCCAGATGCAGACCGGCCACCGCCAGCCGCTCCAGCGGCCGTGGGGAGGGGCGCAGATGACCCGCCTGCCGGTCGAGAATATCCCGAAACAGCCAGGGGTTGCCGTAGCCACCGCGGCCGATCATCACGGCGTCGCAGCCGGTCGTCGCCAGCATGGAGAGGGCATCGTCGGCATCGAAGATATCGCCGCTGCCGATCACCGGCACCGCTACCGCCTCTTTGAGCTGACGGATATGATCCCAGTCGGCGTGGCCGCTGAAACCCTGGGCCCGGGTGCGTGGATGCAAGGTTATCGCGTCGACCCCTTCGGCCTCGCAGATGCGAGCGATCTCGAGGAAGTTGATGCTCTGGTTGTCCCAACCCGAACGGATCTTGACGCTCAAGGGGCGGTCGGTGGCCTGGCGGACGGCCGCCACGATTTGGGCCACTTGCAGCGGAGCGCGCAGCAAGGCGCTGCCGCCCCCGGAACGGACGACTTTCGGGACCGGGCAGCCGAAATTCAGGTCGAGGAGGTCGCCAACCCCTTCGACCAGGGCGGCGGCTCGGGCGAGGGTCGTCGGGTTGCTGCCGAACAGTTGGACTGCCAGCGGCCGCTCCTCCGGCAAAGAGAGCAGCAGTTCGCGGGTGCGAGCTCCGTCGCGGACCAACCCCTCGGCGCTGACCATCTCGGTGAACACCAGCCCGGCGCCGAAACGTATCATCAGCCGCCGATACGGGAGGTCGGAGATGCCGGCCATGGGAGCGAGAAAGATATTATTTTTGAGAGAAATTTTTCCGATTTCCATCCGACTGCCTGCACAAATTTTACGCATGTTACAGGGGGGGGAGGAGACAAAGCAAGAGGAAAATCGCCCCTGCCAGAGCCGAGCAGCTGGATACTGTATACATTTCTTCCTTGACAAACCCGGGTTGAATTGTTAGAAGTATAGGGCAAATATGAGATTGGACAAATTTGGAACCCTGCTGTCGAAGAAGATCTAACGCCCCCATTTACAAGGCTTTTGTCATACCTTGCATGAGCGGCTCACCGGGCCGTGATGTTTCTCTGTCTTGTTCCTTTTTTATTCAAAAGCAGTTCGGCAGGATGGACCCGATAGGTCCATCAAATTTCATCCCACCAAAGGAGAGAGAGCATGGCGACACTGAAGGAGATCCTGGCTAACAAGATTCAGGAACACCGCCCCCGCACCAACCGCCTGGTCAAAGAATTCGGTGAAGTGAAAATCGGCGATGTCACCATTTCCCAAGCCATTGGCGGCGCCCGCGACATCAAGGCCCTGGTGACCGATATCTCCTACCTTGACCCCCAGGAAGGTATCCGCTTCCGCGGCAAAACCATTCCGGAAACCTTTGCCGCTCTGCCCAAGGCCCCTAACTCCAACTACCCGACGGTCGAGTCTTTCTGGTTCTTCCTGCTGACCGGCGACGTGCCGACCCAGCAGCAGGTCGATGAAGTGGTGGCCGAGTGGAAAACCCGGCAGATCGTCCCCTCCTACGTCTGGGACTCGATCCGCGCCCTGCCGCGGGACAGCCATCCGATGGTGATGCTCTCCGTCGGCATCCTGGCCATGCAGAAGGATTCCAAATTCGCCGGCTTCTACAACTCCGGCAAGTTCAACAAAATGACTGCCTGGGAATCGGTCTATGAGGATGCCAGCGACATCGTCGCCCGTATCCCGATCGTGGCCGCCTTCATCTACAATCTGAAATACCGCAGCGACTTCCAGGTACCCATCGATCCGAAACTCGACATGGGCGCCAACTTCGCCCACATGATCGGCCAGTGCGAAGAGTACAAGGATGTGGCCCGCATGTACTTCATCCTGCACTCCGACCACGAGTCCGGCAACGTCTCCGCCCACACCACGCACCTGGTCCACTCGGCTCTGTCCGACCCTTACTACTCCTACTCCGCCGGCCTCAACGGCCTGGCCGGCCCGCTGCACGGCCTGGCCAACCAGGAAGTTCTCGACTGGACGATCAAGTTCCAGGAGAAATACTGCAAGGATCAGGATCCGACCAAGGAACTGGTCACCAAGGCGCTGTGGGATACCCTCAACTCCGGCCAGGTCGTTCCCGGCTACGGTCATGCCGTTCTGCGCAAGACCGACCCGCGCTACATGTCGCAGCGTGAGTTCTGCCTCAACACCCCCGGCCTGAAGGACGATCCTTTGTTCAAGCTGGTGGCGATGATTTTCGAAACCGCTCCGGGCGTCCTGATGGAGCACGGCAAGGCGAAGAACCCCTGGCCGAACGTCGATGCGCAGTCCGGCGTTATCCAGTGGTACTTCGGCGTTCGCGAGTGGGACTTCTACACCGTCCTCTTCGGCGTCGGCCGCGCCCTCGGCTGCATGGCCAACATCACTTGGGACCGTGGGCTTGGCTACGCCATCGAGCGTCCCAAGTCGGTCACCACGGCCATGCTGGAGAAGTGGGCCGAAGCTTCCAAAACTCCGGTCGCCGCTGCCGGCTAAACCGTCTCCTGAATACCCTGCACAATAGAACGGGCGCCCCGATTGGGGCGCCCGTTCTGCTTTTCTCGCGGTGGCAGGCTCAGCTGCTGAGGCTCAAATCCTGGCGAGTCCCTTTCGTTACTTTTTGTCCGGGCGAGTGGCGTAGATCAACAGTTTGGTGTCGGTGTAGCTTTCCACTTCGCCGGCAAAGGTTTCGATCTGAAAGAAGTCGTGAACTTTGGCCGGCGCCTGCATGAAATAGTGGTTCAGGCGTTGAATTCCCTCCCGGTTCAGCCCGGCCCGCCGGGCCCACTCCTGAAAATCGTGAGTTTTCGGGAACTGTTGGGTGGACTGCACGATGAAACCCGCCTGTTCGGTCATGGCAACCCACTGCTGGCGGGTAAACGCCTGGACGTGGGTCGGGTCGCGCATCTTTTCCATGGTCTGATAGAAATTGGCAATCTCCGGATCGTCCGGCAACAGTGTATCGATGACGACCATTCGGCCGCCCCGGCGCAACACCCGGTAAAATTCGCGCAGCGCCCGCGGCACGTCCGGGAAATGATGGGGGGCAATGCGGCAGGTGAGCAGCGTAAAGGCGCCGGCCGGAAAGGGGAGATCCTCCGCGTCGGCTTCCCGGAAAGTGACGTTTTCCACTTTCCCCTCTTCGCTGACGAATTCCTGAGCCTTCTTGAGCATCTGCATGGTGAGATCGGAGGCGACCACACTGCGCACCTTCGGGGCGAAATAGAGGGCCGTATGACCCCCGCCGCAAGCGACATCGAGCAGGATATCTTCGCTCGACGGTTGCAAAAGACGCTCGGTTGCAACCAGATCGTCGGTTGCCGCGAAGCCGCGGTTACGGACATAGTCGTCGGCCGTCCGGCCAAACTGTTCCCTGACCTTGTCTTTGAACTCTCTGCCCATCAAGGTTCTCCTGCCTTCGATCAAGAGTATAACATCGGTCGGGGGATTCTGCCGCGGCCGCCGACGGCGGCGATATGGGACCGTGCTGCCGGGGAGACCGGTTCCATGGACGGCTTCCTGTCTACCGCAAAGGATTGAAAAAAACAATGGAAAACGTATTGGTGATGGAGCCGGATGCAGGGGCTGTCGCAAGGCCGTCGGCTGGAAGCGGGAGGATCAGCCGGTCGGGTCGTCTGCCTCCAGGCGCTGGGAGAGGTGGTCAATCAGGGAGGCGAGGGTCGCAGGGCACTCGATGGGAAGTTCAGCCAGCGGCTGTAAGGCTGTTTGCAGG
>JACZKF010000205.1 GCA_014860175.1 Desulfuromonadales bacterium
GTGGGGGCGGGCGCGGTCTCTACGACGGTACGCCAGAGCCGTTGGCTATCCGCTTCAGCAGTTCCTGGCGGCTGGAAACCCCGAGTTTGTCGCAGATGCGCTTCATATAGGTTTTGATGGAGGACTCGGAAATGGTCAGCTCCTGAGCGGTTTCCCGATAATTATTGCCGGCGAGAACCAAACTCAGGACGCTGATCTCGCGCTCGGAAAGTCGGCAGGCAATCTCCGCCGGCAGAGGTGGGGGGCCGGTCGTCGCCGATGACTGCGCCAGCCGCTGCTGCCGGTGGTTGCGTAGAAACAGCGCCAGGGCAGCCACGTTGAGAACCAGGCTTCCCGCCATCCCCACCGCAGTGGAGGCGGAGCCGAGAAACCAGCTGAGGAACTGGCCGGCGGCAATGCCACCGCACATGACCGCCAGGCCGTAACCGAAGGCGGCGACCGGACGGGCACTCGCCAGTAGCAGCGCCAGCAGGAACAGGTCGATGCACCCGGCTGCTGCCTGCATGGCGAACATGCCAAGATTGATTGCCCACCCTCCACCCACCTGCAGCAGGGCAAAGGCCGTCATCGCCAGAGTCAGCCCACCGGCCAGCAGCAGATCACGATCCCGCCGATAAACCACCACCGCCGCCATGACAGCCGCCATGTAGAAGGGGAGCTCCAGGCCGGGCGCGAACGCCTGTTCGCCGTAGGCCGGGTAGAGGAAGGCATACATGAGGCCGCTGACGATCTGGAAGATGAAGACGAAAACCAGGTAGCTCCAGCTGAGCGGCATGACCTGCCCTTCTTCTTCAGCACCGACCCGGTTTCCAGGCATCATCAGCAGCGGCAGGAACGCCAGGAAAGCAGGCCACAGCGGCAGCGTCGCCGTTGCCTGAACGGCAGCCAGAGCCAGATTGGCCAAAACCAGGCAGCCGGCGGCGGTGCGGGCCGGCCGGAGTGTCAAATGCAGGCCGACGGCGGTGGAGACGGTTAGAGGGGCGGCGGTCCCTCCCAGCGCCAGCAGAAGCAGCGGCGCCAGTTCAGCCGCCTGGGGAAGAATCAAGCTCAGTAGAGCGGTGGCCACGGCGCCGGCGCGGGCGAGGAGCCGCAGCCGGGAAGGGTCGACCCAGCGGCCGATCGCCACCAGGGCCACCACGTGGGAGAGGAGGAACCAGCGGCTGCCGCCGGCGGCGCCATAGGCGGTCAGCAGCGGCCCTTCCATCGGCACCGCGAGAAGCCAGAAGACGAAAACGAAAAAGGAAAGCGGGGCGGGAGGAAAACGCATGGCGGAAAATCCCGGCTGCAGGTTGGCCCATTCTACAGCCATACTTCGGCCGCGCTGAAGGGAAAAAATGCCAAAAGTCGACAAAAAGTCGACTTTACGGGCCAACCGGCGGCAACGTAATTTGGTGAGGGATGAAGCTGCTGACGGGGCAAGGTTTTTTGACATGAGAGGGCATGCGATGGAAAACAGGGTATTGGCGTCAGGAAGGAAGAGCCGGTGGTTTGCCGCCCGGGAGCTGCTGGCCGTTGCGGTGGTGGTCCTGTTCGTTGCGGCCGCTGCGCAGGTGATGGCCATCGACCTGCCGCAGACAGGGCAGAGTGCCTGTTTCAACGCCGCCGGGGCGCAAGTCGACTGTGCCGGCAGCGGCCAAGATGGCGCCATCCGTGCCGGGGTCGCCTGGCCGTCGCCGAGGTTTGGCGACAGCGGAAACGGAACGGTGACCGACCATCTGACCGGCCTGATCTGGCTGCAGAAGGGGAATTGTTACGATTTTTTCCCTTGGGGAGAGGCCTTGAAGAAGGCCGAGGAGCTGGCCCATGGTCTGTGCGGCCTCACCGATGGCTCCACGCCAGGCGACTGGCGGCTTCCCAACATTTTGGAGCTGGAAAGCCTCAGCCACTTCGACTTCCACCGTGATCCGGGCAACGACCCGCCCCAGCCGATGTCTCTGGCCGAGTGGCTCAACCGGCAGGGGTTTTCGTCGGTCTGGGCATCGGCCTACTGGTCGTCCACGACCGCTCCCAACCATGCCGACCGCGCCTACTATCTCTACCTGGATTCGGCGTACACCCACTTCGACATGAAAGCGAACAACGCTTACTTTCTTGCGGTGCGCGGCATCGCCGACGGCCCGGCCCCCCTCGGGCGAACCGGCCAGACGACACCCCGTGCCGATGGCGACGATGGCACTCTCCAGCAAGGGGTGGCCTGGCCAAGTCCCCGGTTCGTCGACCATGCCGACGGCACGGTGACCGACCAGCTCACCGGCCTCGTCTGGTTGAAACGCGCCAGCTGCGCCAACGCCCAGCGAAACTGGACCGAGGCCCTGGCGGATCTGACCGAGCTCAACGCCGCCGGGACGATGAACGGCCAGGCCTGTGGCGACATCAGCCACGGAGGTGGCCACCAAAGCGACTGGCGCCTGCCCAATATCCGGGAACTGCGCAGCCACAACGACTTTTCCACTTACGGTCCGATAGTACCGTCCGGGCATCCCTTCACCGGCGTCGCCTCCTGGTACTACTGGTCGTCTACGAGCCTGACGCGCGGCGAGCATGCCGCCTGGGTCGTCGACTTGAACGATGGTTACACCAATTTCCGCCCCAAGGAGTGGCCTGGTACGCTCTCTTACGTCTGGCCGGTGCGTGGCGGCACTCTCCCTGAACCTCCCGGCTTCGCCGGCGGTGACGGCTCGGCCGACAATCCGTGGCAGATCGCCACGGCGGAGCAGCTGGACGCCGTTCGTCATTTTCCCGCCGGCCATTTCCTGCTGCTCAACGATATCGACCTCGATGTCGCCCCCTACAACACAGATGCCGGCTGGGAGCCGATCGGCGCCTTTGCGGGGTGGGAGAATCCGGCCAATACCCCCTTTACCGGCGTTTTTGACGGTGCCGGGCACACCATCAGTGGACTGTTCGTCAACCGGCCGACGGTCGAAGGGGTCGGTCTGTTCGGTCTGGTGGAGGGGGCGACCATCGCCAACCTGCAGGTCCTTGATACGGATGTCACCGGGCGCGCCTTTTCCGGCGGCCTTGCCGGCTGGCTTTTTAACAGTACGATTTCCGATGTTTTTACCTCGGGAGCTGTAGCCGCGCCATCCGGTCGGGGTGGTGGTCTGGTAGGCGAGGCTCACGACTCGTTCATCACCGACAGTGGATCGGACTGCACCGTAGCCGTTGTCAACGGCACCAACGCCGGCGGCCTGGTGGGGCAGATTGAGGGAACCACCATCGAAAGGTCCCATGCCACCGGCGTCGTAGCAGGTTCTCAAGATCTGGTCGGCGGCCTGGTGGGGGAGGCGAGATACGCGTCTGCGATCCTCGCCTGTTATGCGACCGGAGCCGTCACCGGCAATGGTGATGTCGGCGGGCTGGTGGGAGATCTGGCCGGAAACTCCACCATCGAAAACTCCTATGCGACCGCCGCTGTCGCTGGCGGCACGGCCTATGGCCGCATTGGCGGCCTGGTCGGACGGGTCTGGGCCTCCACCGTCAACGATTCGTATGCGACCGGTCTGGTGCAGGGACTCGCGCCGGTGGGTGGGCTGGTGGGAGAAAACAGCACCGGCGCCATCACCTCCTCCTACTACGCCAGCGACACCACAGGCCAGTCGGATACCGGTAAAGGGATACCGAAAACCACCGCTGAAATGCATCAACCGATCACTTTCGAAGGCTGGGATTTTGCCGACGCCTGGGGTCTGGTGGAAGGCACTACCTGTCCCTATCTGCGCTGGCAACCCCTGGCCAGCATTGGCGGCGTTCAACTGGAGATTCTTGCCGGCGAAGAGATCAGAGCCGGTTACGAGCTGACGGTCGGCGAGACTATCACCCGGGTGCAGAGCAAACTTGCCGACTCCTTCGCCGGTGAAGTCTTCAGGGCCCAGCTGTTACAGCTTCGCACCTCGGAAACCGACGGCGCCCGAGCCGTGGCGGCCACCGGCGCCGACGGCGAGAGCCGCACCTGGTACGAGGTCTATGATGCGCAAACACAGAGGTGGGAGAAAGCTTCCTCCACCCTGGCTCTGGAGACCGACGCGTTCGAGGCGGGCAGTGAAATCGTCATTGAAAAAGATGAGGCTTCCGGCCTGCAGATCCGTATCGAAACTCAAGTGACCCGCGAATTGCACTTCTGATGGGGAGAATCAACATGAGCCCACGCAATTTGTCTATGCTTTTTCTGACCCTGGGCGCTTTGCTGCTGATCACCGGCTGCGGCGGCAGCAGCAGCGACAGGGGCAGTGCCGTCGACCCGGACGACGGCCGGGAAGAGATTGCCATGCAGCTTGACCAGGAATACGAGGTCATAAGGGGCGATGTGGTGATTTCCGAGGATGCAGAGACCCGCATCGCCGTGCGCCATGTCTTTGAAGGGGATAAAAAGTTCATCACCCTACTGGCTGGCAGCGCGACGTTGATACATGGAGTGCGATAGGTACCAAAGCCAACCGTCGTTCCGAGTGAAGAAAACCTGAGCCGGTGGGCACGTAAGATCCCGTGCCCGCCGGCTTCATCGAATCCCGGTCAGAATGCAGGATTTCAGCCTCTAGGCGCGCGGATGTCCCCCCGCGCCTCCCCTTCGATCACCACGTTCAGCGCTTTCCTCTTCCCGGCTACCCGCGCCCCGGCCAGACCCCGCCACTTCAGAGCCTCCCGGATACGCGATCGGGTCGGTCGGCTCAATTTGCGGGTCGGATGCAGATTCGGTGCCTGCTGAGGGGCCGCTTCCAGCGCCTCCGGGGAGATGAAGCCGTGCTCGGCGGCATGTTGGGCCATGGCCTGGGTGTCGACGGCGAGCAGCAGGGTGCTGCCGGCGGCCACCACTTCCCGTGCCAGCGGCTCGATGGCTCGTCGCCGGGAGGCGCCGCTGACATGGCGGACATAGATGGCCAGCACCCGGCCGGGATGCTCCCGGACGATCTGGGCGTAGATCTCCGGGTCGCGCTGGCCGCTGTCGCCGATGAGGATGAAGGGGAGAGTGTCATAGACGCTGAGCATGCGGCGGATCAGGGTAAGCTTGTGCTCCTTGGCCCGGATGGGGAAGGGACGGCGTCGGGTGATCCCCCATTCGCGCAGGAACAGGATCGGCCCGGCCGGTATCGCGTGCAGATGGAAAAACTCCTCCAGCAGCTCATACAGCCCCCAGGGGCTGCGGGAGACATAGAGCATCGGGTTGAATTCTTTCCCGCTCACGCCGCCGTGCAGGGCTTGGTAGAAAGCGGCGACCCCCGGGAAGGCGACCCGTTGGCGCGCCCCCTGGAAAAAGAGGCGCCAGAGCATCTTCAGTTTGTTGGCGACGCCGGTGAAGATAACGGTATCGTCGATGTCGCTGATGACGACGTAGCGGGCCTGCGGCGGGGGGAGGAAAAAGGCTCCGGTGCTCCGGCAAGGGGCGCCCTCTCCGGCCGCTTCCAGAGAGAGGCGGTGCCAGAGATGGGAGGAGGCGAGCGGCTTCTTCAGCCGCAGATCGACGCAGAAATAGCCGAAGCGATCGGTCGTCAGCTGCTGCTGCGAACCGCCATAATCGGCTTTCACGGGAATTCCGGGAGCCCCATGCCTTACGATCCGCCGCCCCAGGTCGACCAGGTGGCGCCCGAGGCGTCCCTGCCGGACTTTCGGACTGACCCGCGGCTGGCGAAAGATTCGCCCCATCAGAAATATTTCCTGCCGGGAAGCGAAGCCTCGGTAAGCCTGGATCACCGTCCCCCCGCGGCCGCCATCACCGCGGGCGGGACGCCCCAGCAGATAAAGGGCTCGGCCGAGCCGGGCGCCAAAGCGTTTGAAGATCGTTCGCCTGCCCATACATCCCCCGGTGATCGCCTGATTGGGGCGGTTACCTCAAATGTATTGGCAATGACCAGAAAGGCAAGGAGTGGTCGTCCCTCGGCACCGCTCAGGCGTGGAAACTGGTCACCCGGACCGGCAGGGTCATCGGCTGCTCCCGGCTCAGCTCGATCTCTTTCCCCTGGTGGGTGATCGTCAGCCCCTGCCCTTTCTTCAGCTCATAGGTGGCCTCTTTCTCGGTGATCTCTACCTCCAGGCGCTGCCCCCGGATCTCCAGGGGGAAACGCAGCCGAGTGATCGAGGAAGGGAGCCGCGGATCGAAAGAGATCCGGCCGTTGTAATCGCGCATGCCAGCCAGGCCGTAGACCATCATCATCCAGGTGCCGCCCATGGAAGCCACATGTACGCCGTCGCGGACGTTGCCGCCATTGTCGGCCAGATCCATGAGCATGGCATAGCGGGCATACTTGAGGGCCTTGCGGGTATCTCCCACCTCCGCCGCCACGATCGCCTGGATGCAGGCGGAGAGGGAAGAGTCGCCGGTGGTCAGGGGATCGTAGTAATCGAAGTTGCGTTTCTTCCGTTCAGCCGAAAACCCGTCCCCCAACAGAAACAGGGCGAGGACCACGTCGGCCTGCTTGATCACCTGGTGGCGGTAGATGACCAGCGGGTGGTAATGTAGCAGCAGGGGGAACTTGTCCTTGGGGGTGTTCTCCAGGTCCCATCCCTCCTTCTCGAGAAAATTGTCGTCCTGCGGATGGATGCCGGTCGGCTCGTCGTAGGGGATGTACATGCTGTCGGCGGCCCGTTGCCACTCCTCCGCCTCCGCCGGATCGAAGCCGGTCCTGTGCACCAGGGTGGCGTAATGGTCCGGGGTCTCCTCCTGCATGCGGCGGACGGTGTCGGCGGCGAACCAGAGGTTTTCCCGGGCCAGCAGGTTGGTATAGGTGTTGTTGTCGACCACCGTGTTGTATTCGTCCGGCCCGGTCACCCCATCGATGCAAAATTTCCCCTCCTTGCGGGGGGAGTAGAAGCCGAGATCGGCCCACAGCCGGGCGGTCTCCACCAGCATCTCGGCCCCCTCCTGGAACAGCAGCGCCTTGTCGTCAGTGATCTCCACATATTTTTTCAGGGCGTAGATGATGTCGGCATTGATGTGATACTGGGCGGTGCCGGCGGCATAGTAGGCCGAAGCCTCCTCGCCGTTGATGGTCCGCCAGGGGAACATCGCCCCTTTCTGGTTCAGCTGTCGCGCCCGCTCCCGCGCCTGGTCGAGCATGCTGTGGCGGAACTGGAGCAGGTTGCGCGCCAGGTTCGGTGCCGTATAGGTCAGAAACGGCAGCAGGTAGATTTCGGTATCCCAGAAGTAGTGCCCTTCGTAGGTCTGGCCGGTCAACCCCTTGGCCGGAATCCCCGCCCCCTGGGCTCGCCCCACCGCCTGCAGGATCTGGAACAGGTTCCAGCGCAGCGCCTGCTGGTTTTCCCCCATCGGCTTTCCGGGCTCCGTCGGCGCCCCTTCGATCACCACGTCGCTGCGGCGCCAGAAGTCGTCCATGTATTGACTCTGACTGTCGACGATGCTGTCGAAACCGTGCTTAAGGGCTCGATCCAGCGTCCATTCCGTTCTCTCGCACAGGTCGCGGACCTGGGCGCTCTGGGCGGTGTGATAGGAGATGAACTTTACCAGTTTGATCGGTTTGCCCGGCTCGGCATCGACGGCAAAGACCGCCTTGCCATGGTTGCCGCTGATATCGGTCTTGAGGGTGTAGTGGCACTCGGTTTCGAGCACGTGGTCGACCCCGCAAGCCAGGGTCATGCCGCTGTTTCTGGCCTGATGCCCGAGGATCAGGCGGGAGCCGGAGCCATAATGTTCCCGGGCCAAAAGCGGCTGACCGTTGAGGCCGCTGGACTGGCGGGGGTCGTTCTTGCCGATCTGATTGGGCTGGCTGCCGATCAGTTCGGAGGAGATCACCACCGGCGCCGAGGCGTTGAGAACAGTGACCTGATAGGAGATGGCCGCCAGATGGCGGTGTTCGAAGGAGACCAGCCGCCGCGACTCGATGAAGACCTGCTTGCCGCTGGGAGTCTCCCACAGCAGCTTGCGGTCGAGCACTCCGGCCTGCATGTCGAGGGTCCGCTCGAAGAGCATCAGGCTGGCGCTGGGCAGATAGAAAGGCTCGTCATCGACGAACAGCCGGATGGTTTTGGCATCGGTGACGTTCAGCATCGTCTGGCCGGTCTTGGCGAAACCGAAGGCCTCTTCGCCGTAGACGATCGGCCAGGTTTCGTGGAAGCCGTTGATGAAGGTGCCGTTCTGAAAGACAGGGCGCCCCTCCTCGAAATTGCCCCGCAGCCCCATATAGCCGTTGCCAATGGAGAAAATGGTCTCCGTCTGGGCCAGAAAACGTGGATAGAAGGAGGTTTCGATGATCTTCCACTCGTTGACCGGATAGATGTGCGGCGGCGGATTCAAGGTTTCATGACGTATCATTCGATTACTCCAGCAACTCGGCCAGGTCTCTCACCACGACATCGGCGCCGATTTTCTGCAGCTCCTCCGGATTTCCGTCCCGGTCGATGCCGACCACCAGGCCGAAACCGCCGGCACGGCCGGCCTGCACCCCGCTGATGGCGTCTTCGATCACCACCGCCCGGGCGGGGGGGACCGACAGCAGTTCGGCGGCCTTGAGAAAGGTGTCCGGGGCCGGCTTGCCGGCCAGCCCCAGGCGTCCGGCCTCGATGCCGTCCATGCGGATCTCGAACAGCTCCTCGATGCCGACCGCCTGCAGAACCGCTTGGCAGTTCTTGCTGGCCGAGACCACCGCGGTTTTCAGGCCGGCCTGGCGAACCCGGCGAAGCAGCTCCAGCGACCCCTGGAAAACTCCAACCCCCTGGGTTTCCAACACTTCCTTGACCATGGCGTCTTTGCGGTTGCCCAGGGCGCAGACCGTCTCGGCCTCCGGCAGATCGGCCGGCGCCCCTTGCGGCAGCGCGATCCCCCGCCCCTCGAGAAAGCTCCTGACTCCGTCGTAGCGCAGCTTGCCATCGACATATCGCTTGTAATCGGTATCGAGGTCGAAGGGGTGATACGATTCCCCCAGCCGCAAGGCCCGTCTTTTCAGGAATTCATCGAACATCCGCTTCCAGCAGACGGCATGGATGGCGGCGGTTGCTGTCAGGACCCCATCTAGATCGAACAGGACGGCATCGAATTTTCCGGGCCAGGCGTGAAATTTCGTGTTGTCGTTCAAACCGGCTCCTCTCTCTCGTTAGTGAGATGATCCTCGTGAAGCAGCTTCCTTACCCTATCCCGATCGCCGAAAAAGATCAAACCCAGGGAACTGCTGTGGCTTTGTGAGTTGAGTGAAATGCGGACACCTTTGGCCCGGTGGTGTATACTGGGCCGCTCCACAGTCTTCACCCTTCTGCCAGGAAACCGATGCGAGAAAACATGCAGGAAAACAGGCCCGAGCCGGCGGCCGCCCCGATAACGCCGGTGGCGTCCCC
>JACZKF010000206.1 GCA_014860175.1 Desulfuromonadales bacterium
GTGGAGAGCGACCGGGCCACCATCGTGAAGAGGGTCAGGGCCACAATCCAGTGCCATACCCCCAACATCAGCTTCACTTCGATCATCATGCCGATGGTGACGAAAAAGACGCTGCTGAACATGTCCCGCGCGCCGCCGAAAGATTTTTCCACCCCGCTTCTCTGCGGCATCTCGGCGACCACGGCACCGAGGAGGAAAGCGCCGAGGGCGAGAGAATAGCCCGCCTTCACCGCCATGAGTGCCACCAGAAACAGAACGCCGGCGATAACGATGGTCTGCAACTCCGGATCTGCTTTGCCATCGAGTCGTTGCAGCAGACCGGGAATGAAGAGAAGTCCGGTGATGACCAGCAGTACGACGAAACCGATCAGACCGATCAGGAGAGTGCCGATCTCCGGCGACCCCGCCCCGGCGGAGGCGATCTGAGAGCCGAGGACAGCCAGCATGACAACGGCCACGACGTCCTCCAGCACCGTGACGCCCAAGGCTAATTGGCCGGAGCGCTCGTGCCCAAGGTTCATTTCCCGGATGATCTTGGCAATGACGGCCGAACTGGAGACCATGAACATGGCGGCGATAAACAGAGTTTGTGCTGAGCTCCAGCCGACCGCCTTGCCAAGCAGTTGGGTCAGGTTGAACACGAAGAAGGCGCCGAGCCCCGTCGCCAGGAGGGTTGAAAGGCCCATCTTTCTCAGCCGGGTAAGACTCAGCCCGAGACCGATGCCGAACATGAGGAAGACCAGCCCGAGCTGGGAGAGCGTTTCAATACGGTCAATGTCGAGGATGAAGGAAAACGGTGGCGTGTGGGGACCGATGATGATCCCTGCAAGCAAATATCCGACGATCACCGACAGGCCGATGCGTTTGCACAGCGCCCCGGCAATGCCTGCCCCGAGCAGGACAATGGCAAGGTCCTGGATGAAGTTGATTCCGTCCATTAAATCCCTGATTGCAGATGATGATTTGAGAGGAGCTGCTAGAGCTTCAGCAGAACCTGTACTTGTATCTCAGCCCTGACCGGCTGTCAAACATAACCGGAACGCATAGATAACAAACATCAAGCGTTTGCCCAGCTCTTCCAGATGTAAGGTGAAGGTGCTCTTTTCGTCAACCATGAGTAAGACCTTCCGAGTTGGCTATCGGCAATCAGATATCCGCTGGGGGCAAATTCTCCGGCACTTGACGGGGATGCTTTTCCTCCCAGTAGAGGACCAAAGCGCTGGCCACGAAGATGGTGGAATAGGTCCCCACGATAATCCCCACCAGCAAGGCAAAGGCGAAGTTGTTGATGACCGGCCCGCCAAAGAGGAACAGGGCGACGACGACGAGGAGGGTCGTCCCCGAGGTCAGGATGGTTCTGGAGAGGGTCTCGTTCAGACTGCGGTTGACGATAGCGGCGAATCCTTCACTCGGATTCCTGCCTAAATTCTCCCGGACACGGTCGTAGATAATGATGGTGTCGTTAAGGGAATAGCCGATGATGGTCAGAAAGGCGGCGATGATCGTCAGGTCCAACTCCTTGCCGAAAAAAGAGAAGAACCCCAGGGTGATCAGGACATCATGGACGAGAGCGACCACCGCCCCGACGGCAAAGCGAAACTCGAATCGCCAGGAGATATAGATCAGCGTTCCGGCCATTGCATAGAGGAGTGCCAGCAGCCCCTTCCCCCGCAGTTCCTCACCGACCTGGGAGCCGACCGATTCGGCTCGACGAATCTCCACCTGTCCTTCTCCAAACCGCTCTGCCAGCGAGTTTCTTACCTGATGTGAAATCTGCTGCTGTTCGCTGCTTGTTTCCTGTGCCCGGATCAGGAATTCGTTCGGTTCATCGCCGAACTGCTGCACGGTGAGGGAACCAAGAGGAAGTCGCTGCAGGGCTTCCCGGATGTCGGCGGCCTCGGTCGGTTCGGTGAACTGCACCTGGATCAAAGTCCCACCGGCAAAATCGACGCCGTATTCGGGGCCGCCCCTGACCACGAGGGAAACAATTCCGGCCAGCAAAAAGAGAATGGAGATGATGACCGCGACACGGTTTTTGCCAACAAAGTCGATATTGATATCAGGCCTGATGATCTGCACGATTAACACCTTTCTAAAGCTATACGCCGGACCAGGAAAACAGCGGAAGTCGAATGAGTCCGTCGTCCCAGCCAATGCTTCATAGCGGAGGACTGAACCATGGCAACGCGCGCGCGTTACCTTTCAGAAATGGAGCGGATAGCTTTCCACCCAGGGACGAACTGTTTTAGGAGTCGGGGGTCAGGCTTAGGGTGGTGGACGCGGAAGGGAGGGGGTGGGACAGATAACGGAAGGAGGTAGAAGAACAGGATTCCTCTCCAGAAGCGCAAGAGACGTCTGGAGCAGTAACGGTAACAGGTGGTGGGCGGAAGGAGGTGCTGGAGGAACTGGGGCGGGAAGAGGGTCTTTGAGCTGCAGTGCCTTAACAGGCGTTATAAAGAGATCGGGTGCGAATGCGGGGGCGGACAGCAATTCGGATGACCGGGAGAGAGATCCCCGGTCCGTCGCGTCAGCCGGATACCCTCCACAGATCATCGCCAACAGGAGCCAGATCAGTGGCCTGGTAACGTTGCGAAGGTGGCGCGGGTGAATAGAGAAATGGCTCATCTTAGAAATCGACTTGGGGCACTGAGGTAAGCAAACATTCCGCCAGGCTGCTGCACCTCGGTAAGATACAACAACTCCCAATAACAAGTCCATTTCTGCTTTTCCCGTGGAAGAGGAGTTGTCGGAACTCCGCCGGGCAGGCATGCGCCGGGAGGCCGAGGAACATCTTCGGGAATTGAACCGGGACCTGGAGGCATTTGTCTATACTATTCCCACGATCTGCGTTCTCCCCTGACCCCGATCATCGGCTACACGGAATTTCTCCGCTCCGAGTACGCCAACCGTACTCTGGATAACCAGGCGATGGGCATGCTCGACGTGATCGAGAGTCAGGCGAACCGAATGCGAGAATAATTTCCTTAGAAAACGGCGGCCCGGCAGTTCCCTGCTAAGCAGCTGTTTATCATGTCATAAAGGTTTTCAATTTGAATCGGCTTGGCGAGATAACCGTCCATTCCGGCCAACAGGCATTTCTCCCGGTCCTGCCTATGAACATGCGCGGTGAGGGCGACAATGGGAATACGACTATCCTGCTCCCTTTCCAATTCGCGGATTTTCTGGGTGGCCGCCAAGCCGTCCATCTCGGGCATCTGCAAGTCCATTAGAATGAGATCAATCTCCCCTTTCTGCCACTGGGCGACGGCTTGCCGGCCGTTCTCCGCAAGCGCCACTTCCCACCCCCGCCGGCGCAGCTGGAGTATTAGAATATTGCGTATCATTGGGTCGTCTTCGGCCAGAAGGATTCGCACCCGGCCGTCGACCTCAGTCGCGTTACCCGGCGTCACCGCCGACCTGGTGGACTCAACGGGGCGCAGAGGCAAAGTGAACGAGAATATGCTTCCCTGTCCCTCCTCGCTCTCCACACGTAACGTCCCGCCCATCAGGGCAATCAACTCCCTTGAGATCGCCAACCCCAGCCCGAGCCCGCCGAAGCGGCGGGTGAGAGAGCTGTCGGCCTGAGTGAAAGGCTCGAAAAGGGGGTCCATTATTGCAGCGGGGATGCCGATTCCAGTATCACGAATGGTGAAGGCCACCCCTTCCCCCGCTTCGGAAACAGTAACGACAACCTTTCCCCTCTCGGTAAATTTCACGGCGTTTCCGATCAGATTGACCAGCACCTGTCCGACCCGGTTCGGATCTCCCAGCACCTCCGGGGGCACTTGCGGTGATGTCTCCCAGTGAAGGTCAAGCCCTTTTTGGCGGGCCTGCATGGCCAACATCTCCACCGACTGACGGACACATTCGCGCAAATCAAAGGGTTTTTCCACGACCTTCAGGCGCTGCTTCTCGATCCGGGAGATATCAAGAAGATCCTCGATAATGCCCAGCAGCCGGTGGGCCGCGGTATCCGCCATCTCCGTCATCTGCCGCCTCACGCTGGGGTCACCGGCCTCCTTCAGTAATTGCAGCGCAGCCATAATAACCGTCATCGGCGTGCGCAGTTCATGGCTCATATTCGCCAGAAACTGGCTCTTGGCGCGGTTCGCCTGCTCGGCGGCCTCTTTGGCCTTGATCAAGTCCTGCTCCGCCTGTTTGCGGAGGACCTGCTCCTGCGCCTCACGCATTGCGCGACGGATCGCCTGGGCCAGGCGCTGTATCCGCTGCTTGAGCACATAGTCATTGGCACCCATCTTCAGCATCTCGATGGCGGTCTCCTCGCCGATGGTGCCGGTGAGGAAAACAAAGGGCAACTCCGGCTGCATCTGCCGCGCCAATTTCAGGGCTTCCTGCGGGTCAACCCCAGGCATGGAGTAGTCCGCCAGAATCAATGCATAACGCCCCTGCTGTGTCAGCGCCTGCCGGTATTCAGCAAAACTATCGATACGGTCGATTTCGGCATCCAGTCCATCTTGTTCCAGAAGCCGTAAAACGATCTCGGTGTCTAGCGGCTCGTCTTCAAGATGCAGAATTCGCATCATTATTTTCCTCTTTGAGACAGTTGGTCGTCATGCGTCCAAACGGTCGGCGGGGCCTCGTTGATCATCGCCCAGAAAAGGCCCACTTCCTTGACCGCATCGACGAATCCGTGGAAATCTACCGGCTTGACCACAAAGGCGTTCACCCCCAGCCGATAGCTCTCTATCACATCCCGCTCCTCGCGCGACGAAGTCAGGATCACTACCGGGATCACATGGAGATCCGGATCGGCCTTGATCTGCCGCAAGACCTCGATGCCGTCCACCCTCGGCATCTTGATGTCGAGCAGCACGACCACCGGGTGGCCCGCCGGCCGGTCGGCATAGGCGTTGCGGCGGAAAAGATAATCCAGCGCTTCCGCCCCGTCACCTACCACATGCACCGCATTGGCGAGTTTATACGTCGCCAGTGCCCGCATCGTCAGCTCGACATCGTTTGGATCATCCTCGGCCAGGAGAATTCGTTTGAGTGTCTGCATTGGTTTCCCCTGTTTTTCAGGCTGTTAAATATTATAACACCAGGGAGAAGACCAGCGCCTTTTGGAGCAGGTCGAGTTTGAGAAGGATTACCATGGCGCTCTCCTTGCCGGCAGAGAGAAGAAAAACGTCGCCCCCTTATCGACTTCCCCTTCCCCCCAGGTCCGGCCGCCGTGCCGCAGGATGATCCGCCGCACGCTCGCCAGGCCGATCCCCGCCCCTTCGAACTCCCGCGCCTGGTGCAGTCGCTGGAATACCCCGAACAGCTTGTCGGCGAAGTGCATGTCGAACCCGGCGCCGTTGTCCCGTACGAAATAAATTACCTCCCCACCCTCCTCCCATGATCCAACTTCGATCCGCGCCGGGCTCCGCGGCCGGGTGAATTTGATGGCGTTGGAGAGAAGATTGACCATCACTGTCCGCAGCAGGGTGGGGTCGCCCCAAGCCTGCGGCAGCGGCCCGACAACCCAGTCGATGGCCCGGCCGGCCGTCTCCGGCTCAAGTACTGTGCGCGCTTCGGTCATGATCCTTTGCAGATCCACCGTCGTTTCCGTCAGGGCCGCTCGCCCGATGCGCGAGAAGGAGAGCAGGTCGTCAATGAGGGCGCCCATCCGCCGGGCAGATTCGGAAATGATGCCAATGTAGCGCCGCCCCTGCTCATTCAAGGTCGGCCCGGCGTCTGTTCCCAGCATCTCGACGAAACCCGTGATGTGCC
>JACZKF010000207.1 GCA_014860175.1 Desulfuromonadales bacterium
TCCATCTTCCGGCGCTCCAAAGGGGAGCCAAGGACGCGCTCGATGGTCCGCACCATGACCGTATCATCGCCGCAGACGAGGGTGAAGGCGTCGCCGCTGCGGGCCGCGCGGCCGGTGCGGCCGATGCGGTGGATGTAGGCCTCGGGGGTATCCGGGATATCGTAGTTGATGACATGCGAGATCTGGGAGACGTCGATGCCGCGGGCGGCGATGTCGGTGGCCACCAAGACCTGAAAAGTCCCCTTGCGGAAACCGTCCAAGGCCTCCTGACGCCGGGCTTGGGAGAGATTTCCCTGCAGCGAAGCGGCCTTATGCCCGGCCCGGACCAGCTGCTCACCGAGGCGTTTGGCCCGGTGTTTGGTGCGGGTAAAGATCAGGACCGACTCGGTGGTGGTGTGGTGCAGAAGCTGCAGCAGCAACGGGGTCTTGAGGTGCTGCTCCACCGGGTAGATGGCGTGGCTGACGGTGACCGCCGAAGTGTTCGTCCCCACCTGCACCGTTACCGGATCGATCAGGATCTCTTTCGCCATGAGGCGGATCTCCTGCGGCATGGTGGCCGAGAAGAGGAGGTTCTGACGCTGGCGGGGGAGGTGAGCCACAATTTTGCGAATGGTCGGGAAGAACCCCATGTCGAACATCTGGTCCCCTTCGTCGAGGACGAGGACCTCCACGCGCGACAGATCGATCGTCCGCTGGGTGAGATGGTCGAGCAGACGCCCGGGGCAGGCGACGACGATGTCGACCCCTTTTTTGAGCTTCTGCACCTGCGGCTGGTAGCTTACCCCGCCGTAGATGGTCATGCTGCGAACGCGGGCCCGGCGCCCGTAAGTGAGAATGGCCTGATTGATCTGCTCGGCCAGCTCCCGGGTCGGGGCGATCACCAGGGCACGCACATGCCCACGCTCCCCCCCTTGCAGGAGACGGTGCAGAATGGGGAGAACGAAAGCGGCAGTCTTGCCGGTCCCCGTCTGCGCCAGCCCCATGACGTCGCGCCCCTGCATCACAGGCGGGATCGCCTGCTCCTGGATGGGGGTCGGTGTGGCGTACCCTGCCTCACTGATCCCGGCGGCGACATCGGAGTGGAGGTTGAATGCGGTAAAATCCATCTATTTTCTCTTCTTTCCGCGTTTCCGAAATAAAAATAGCCCCGGATACATTTCCGGAGCCTACGAAATTTTCGCTTCTTTACCGGGAACGACTTGATTGATAGCGCAGGTTAACAGATCTGGGAGAAATTTGTCAAGGGCAATTCCTCTTGTATCCCGAGAGCCGGTTCCGGGTCAATAGATTTTGCGCTGGGAAAAGGTGGACCCGATGACCATGAAGGTGTTTTCGATGATCATCAGGGCGTGGGGATCGCGGGTGAAGACCAGCTCCTCCAGCCGCTTGAGCTGAATATTGTTGATCACCGCCAACAGCACCTGCTTGCGCTCCCGGCCCATCGCCCCCCGTCCTTCCAGGAAGGTGGCCCCGATCTTCAGCTTCTGCAGAATGTCCTCGGCAATCTCCTCCGAGCGGGGGGAGATGATCATCGCCACCTTGCGCTGGCTGAAGAAGGAGAGGCAGTATTCAACCGCCACGGACGAGACGAAGACCAGGATCAGCGAGGCGATGATCAGGTCGATCTCGAGCACCAGCAAACTGGCCGAAAAGAGCAGGAAGTTGAAAGCAAAATAGAACTTCCCCAAGCCGATATTATAGCGCTGCCAGAGGATCACCCCCACCACGTCGAGGCCACCGTTGGAACCGAGGGAGCGCAGGACGATGCCGGCGCCGGCGCCGCTCAGAGCACCGCAGGTGACGGCGGCATAGAGCTGGTCCTGGATACCGAAATCGACCCTCAGCAATGAATAGGAGAGAGCCGTCACCAGCATCGCCACGAGGCTGTACAGGAGAAAGCGCCGGCCGATAAAGAGCCAGGCGACGGCGAACAGCGGCAGGTTGAGCAGCAGGTACCAGAGCCCGGCCCCCGGGGTGCCGGGGAGGCGCTCGAGCAGGATCGAGACGCCAAAAAGCCCGGCCGGAATGAAGCCGTGCGGCTCGGCAATCCCCTTGATGGCGACGGCGAAAAGGAGCGAGCCGCTGGTGATCAGCAGCAGATTCCAGGGGACGGAATAGACAAAGCCTCGCCCCCCGTGGCGCGGTCCGGCAGCGATCATAAGCTCTTGTACCAGACGTTCATGCTCTCCAGTCGACCGAAGATGTTGGTGTTGTTGACCAAAGTGCCGCCAAAAAGATAGCCGCTGCGGGCGAAGGTGATGTTCATGCCGAAGGAGTAGGCCCGGGCGATGGTGTAGGCGGTTTCGACCCCTTCCTGGCGCATCTCTTCTTCCATGTGCCCCAGCAGGGCGTTGGCCAGCCCTTGGGCCCGATAATCGGGGAGAGTGGCGAAATCGGTCATCTCCACGTTGCCGCCGTCGGCGTCAATCTCCGAGGAAGAGAGGGCGGCCAGGTCATCCCCCTGCCAGACGCCAAAATAGCGGACATTCTCCGCCATGGTCGAGCGCAGATAGGCCGGGTCGTGGATGGGAAAGGGATAGGTGGCGAAGACCTGCCGGTAGACCTCGGCCATGGCCGGCGCGTCTCGTGCCTCCGCCGGGCGCAGAGCGAACCCGGCCGGCAGTTCGGCAATCAGTTCCTCCTCCGCCTTGCCGCGGGCAGTGAGCAAAATCTCCCGGACCTTCTCCTTCTCCCCCTCTTTCCGGCGGAGCGGGTCGCGGTATTTGCCGAAGAAGAGCCCCCGGCGCCCGCCGGCAAAAAGCCCCGGCACCGCTGCTTCCTCCTGAAACCCCCGACGCTGGAATTCGTCCCTGGCCCATTCGGGGACCTTGGCGAAAATCTTCGAATAGTCCTCCCGCTCCGCCAACTCGTCGAGACGGTCGAGAATCGCCGGGAAATCTTTGCGGGTCAGCTTCATCAGATAGACCCGGTCGTTGAAAGGGCCGTGCTGGACCGTCGAACGGCCGATCTTGATGATGGCGTCAGTCATTGTTCCTCCTGTCCATCCGCGGGTTGTTGGCCGGCGTCAGGGAGATGGTGGTATCGTGATCGCACAGCAGCATCTGGATCCCGGTCGCCTCGCACTCCTCGGCATCGGCCAGCGGCAGATCGAGATGGCAGTCGTCGCAGTTGCGGTCGCAAAAGATCGGCTCGTAGCTGTCCGGCTCCTTGTAGGTGGTGATCACCCCCTCGTAGTTGCGCAGCACCACCTTGTTGGTCGAGAGGGAAATCAGGTAGTTGGGCATGACCGGAATCTTCCCCCCGCCCCCCGGCGCATCGATAACGTAGGTGGGGACGGCGAAGCCGCTGGTGTGGCCGATGAGGTTCTCCATGATCTCGATCCCCTTGCCGACGGGGGTGCGAAAGTGAGAAAGCCCCTCGGAGAGGTCGCACTGGTACAGATAGTAGGGGCGCACCCGGTTCTCGGTCAGTTTGTGCACCAGAGAGCGCATGATGCGCGGGCAGTCGTTGACCCCGGCTAGCAGCACCGTCTGGTTCCCCAGCGGGATGCCGGCATCGGCCAACTGGCGAAGGGCCCGGCGTGACGAACTGGTCAGTTCCCGCGGGTGGTTGAAATGGGTATTGATCCACAGGGGATGATGCTTTTTCAGCATGGTGGTCAGTTCGTCGTTGATGCGGTAGGGGAGAACAACCGGCATGCGGGTACCGATGCGGATCACCTGCACATGCTTGATCTGTCGCAGCTCGGTCAGAATCCAGTCGAGATGCGCATCGGAGAGCATCAGCGGGTCCCCCCCCGAGAGGAGCACGTCACGGACCAACGGGTTGTTGCGAATGTAGTCGAGCCCGGCCTCGATCTGTTCGCGCCCGGGAATGGAGTCCTGATCGCCGACTTTACGCTTGCGCGTGCAGTGGCGGCAGTACATGGAGCAGATATTGCTCACCTGCAGCAGCACCCGGTCGGGATAGCGGTGGGTGACGCCGGGAGCCGGACTGTCCTTGTCCTCATGCAGCGGATCGCTCATGTCGTGGCGGCTGACTTTTAACTCTTCCGGGGAGGGAAAGGCTTGCTTGAAGATCGGATCATTGGCGAAATTGGCGGTGTCGATCAGCGACAGGTAGTAGGGGGTGACCGAGAGGGGGAATTTTTCCAAAGTCACTGCCAGTTTTTCCCTCTCTGTGGCCTCAAATCTTATCCCAGTCACGGCTTCGAATCGGGAAATGCTTTTGATAGAATTTTTGATGTGCCACTTCCAGTCGTACCATTCCTTGGGCTTGTCTTTGCAATCGAACTTCATGGCGATTTGTGTTTGTCTCTCTGAAATAGCCTGCATTGAATCTCCTTTTTTTAGTATGAAAATGGAAGTCATATATGGAAAGTGAATTAGGTATTGTCTATAGCGATATAGAATATTAAAAAATTGGGCAGCTGTCAAATTTTTGACTTAAATGACTGAAAAAAGGTTACTTTTGCTGGATTTAGGACAATTTTTTGGGAAGGCTTATCGGGCAGGAGAGAATCGGTCAGATGGGGAGAATGCGGATGGTGGCGAAGTGGTTTCCTGGGCACTCATCGATCAATACGGCTTCCGACTGACAGGAGCATGAGTGGCTGTGGATTATTTGCCGGTGGCTACCCCTTTTTCCCAGGGTCGTACCGGGCCGGGGAGGATGGTAAAGAGCGGATTGGCTTCCGGACGCTCGCACTGCTCGGCCCGCCGATACCAGAGGGGGGTGCGCTGGGCCAGCTTGGCCCGCAGGTGTTGCCACTCGAATAACAGCTGCCCTTCCGTCTCCTCAATCGTGTCGGTGGTCGGTGCGGCGAGAATACGGGAGGAATCGAAAGCGTAGCGGCGCACCAGCGCCTCGGCGGCTATCGCCTGCAGGAAAGTGGCGATGGCGGCCAGAGGGTCGGGGGCGGACCGGAACCGGAGCAGTTGCGGATGGTTCCTGTAGCCTCGCGTCTTCCCCTCGAGGACCCGCTGGGCCAGGAGTGCCTCGCGCCAGAGGGCGACCAGCCCTTGGGGGTCGAGGTATTGGGGATGAACGGTCCAGAGTCGCACAGGGTGTCCGCTGGTTGAGGTGCGGCAACTCACTCGCCAGGTTTCGGGATCGCCAGAACGACCTGCTGCGGGGAACGGCCAGAGACCACGATTTTGTCTACCATCGACCGGTTGACGGCAAAGGCAAAACGAAACACCGCCGTATCCGGCGTAACGGGGGGAGGCGGCACCCTCCAGACGATGGTGGCGACGATCACCCCTGGAGCGGCTGGAAATGACAACCGAAAATTGACCACCTGTGATTACCGAATTTTGACCACCCTCCGTGGTTAGTGGTCAGTCTTGTTTCGGAG
>JACZKF010000208.1 GCA_014860175.1 Desulfuromonadales bacterium
GCACCTCCCATTTGTCCAGCGACCATTGGGGGGCAAGGAGCAGATCGCGGGCGCCGTCGCCGGTCAGCCGCTGGATCAGGGTCCGGGGGTGCAGCCGCTCGAGGAAATCGACCGCCATCGCGACATACTCCTCCCGCGCCAGCACCCGGATCCCCCCCTGCTGATAGAGGTCGCCGAGAGGCGTCCCGCGCAAGACGTGCAGCAGGTGGATCTTGATCCCGTCGACCTGCAGGCGGGCCATCTCGTCGGCGGTGGCCAGCATCTGCTCCCGGCTCTCCCCCGGCAGACCGAGAATGACATGAACACAGACCCGCAGGCCATGGGCCCGGGCGGCCGCGAAACCGTCGAGGAAGGTGGCGTAGTCGTGACCGCGGCGCAACCAGGCGAGGGTCGGGTCGTGACTGCTCTGCAGCCCCAGCTCCAGCCAGAGATAGGTGCGCCGGTGGAGCTCGCCAAGCAGCGCCAGGACCTCGGCCGGCAGGCAGTCGGGTCGGGTCCCCACGGCGACTCCGACCACGCCGGCGACTCCGAGCGCCTCGTCGTAGACCTCCCGCAGCCGTGCGACTGGCCCAAAGGTGTTGGAGAACGGCTGGAAATAGGCGATGAAATGGCGCGCCTTGTATTTGCGCATCATCACCTCTTTCCCCTGCTCGATCTGCTCGGCCAGCGGCAGTCGCCGGTCGATGCCGACGGCGCCGGAACCTCCGGGGTCGCAAAACAGGCAGCCGGGGCGCTCGCTGCCAGGGGCGCGGTTGGGGCAGGAGAAACCGGCGTCGACGGAGATCTTGTGGACCCGGCCGCCGAAGCGCCCCTTCAGATACTGGGAGAAGAGATGGTAGCGCTTGTCATGCATGGCGCCACTATGCCACCACCGCTCCCCCGGCGACAAGAGAGAAACCGGTCGTTAAAAGGGCTCATTAACCCTTTGTATTCTCCATTGCATTGCCTAGTGGGACTGCTATACTTGCCCCGTTGCCTTTTGGCGGTTCGACCTTCCTTGCGGTGCCTGTGTGGAATTTGCCTGCTGTTGGCACAAAGAGCTCCTTTCTCCGGGCGAATGCCCCTATCTTGGCCCGGGGGAAGAAGACCTCCTGCTGAATAGAAGGAAGCGGTTCCTGCGCCGCTGCCTCGAATGTCCGCGGTTTCTGGAAGACCTGCGGGCACTGGACGAGGCGGATCCCCTGGCCGGCCTTTTCCCCTGGGCCATGGAGGAGTTGCGGGAGCTGCGGGTCCAGCTCCAGACCCAGACCAGCCAGCTGGAAACCCGCAACCGCGAAATCCGCTTTTTGCACGAAGTCAGCCTGGTGCTGCAGACCTCCGTCGACATGGACGAGGTGATCGCCCTGGCGCTGACGGCGGTGACCGCCGGCAAGGGGTTCGGTCTCAACCGGGCCTTCCTGCTGCTGGTCGACAAGGAGCGGCAGAATCTCAAGGGGTACTTCGCCGTCGGTCCCCGCCGACCGGAAGAAGCCGAGGTCATCTGGAGGGAAATCGAGGAGCACGACTACACGCTGCGGGAGTTGGCGCAACTGTTCCTCGAGCAGAAGATGCCGTCGGAGCGGGAGAAGTTCAAGGATCTGCTGGAGACCCTGTCGGTCCCTCTCAGCCGCAGCGACCATCTGTTCGTGCGCACCCTCAATGACCAGGCCTCCCGGCATGTTCTCGACCTTTACCGGGAGCCGGACATCGACCCGGCCCAGGTCCATACCCTCGGGGTCAGGGAGATGATCCTGGTCCCGCTGATCAGCAAGAACCGGCGCATCGGCCTGCTGCTGGCGGACAATGTCATCAACCAGCGGCCGATCGCCGCCGAAAACCTGCACTCGCTCAAGACCTTTGCTCTGCCGGTCTCCTTCGCCATCGAACGGGCCACCCTCTACGAGCGACTGCAGGAGGAGCTGGTCAAACTGACCGAGGCCAACCGGCGGCTGAAAGAACAGCAGGAACTGATCGTCCGGATGGAGAAGATGGCCCTGGTGGGGCGGATCACCTCCAACATCGCCCACTCCATCCGCAACCCGCTCACCATCATCGGCGGCTTTGCCCGCACTTTGATCAAGAGCACGCCGCCCGATGACGGCAAGCGCCAGTACATCGAATCGATCGTCCGCGAAGCCCGGCGGCTGGAGGAGATCCTGCAGGAGGTCCTCAACTACTCCGAGTCGCTGCACCCGACTCTCGATCTTTGGGATATCAACAACCTGCTGACCGGAGTGGTCGGCAGCCTGCACGAGGATCTGGCCATCGCCGAAACCGACTGCCGACTGCGCCTCGACCCCGGCCTGCCGCAGGTACGCCTTGATTACAAGAAGATGTCCTACTGCTTCCGCAGCATCCTGACCAACTCCCTTGAGGCGATGGGTCGGGGGGGACGGCTCGAGGTGCGCTCGGAGCGCCACGGCGACCAGCTGCAGGTGATCATCACCGACAACGGCCCCGGCATGAACCAGGAGATGATCCGGGAGATCACCGCCCCCTTTTTCTCCACCAAGGAGAAAGGGAGCGGCTTGGGGCTCTCACTGTGTGCCCGCATTCTGGAGGGGCATGGAGCCGACTTCGAGATTCAGAGTGCCGAGGGGATCGGCACCACCTTCATTATCCGCTTGGGGATTCCGAACTAAGACACCTACTGAAATGGAGATCTCAGCATGGCCCGACTGCTGGTAGTCGATGACGAGCGTGACATCCGCCACCTCTATGCCGCCGAACTGGAAGACGAGGGGTATGAGGTGGAGACGGCCGGCACCGGCGCCGCTGCCGCCGCCCTGCTGCAGGAGAAAGAGTTCGATCTGGTGGTCCTGGACATCCAGATGAAGGGGGAGAGCGGGCTGCAGGTTCTGCAGAAGATCGTCCAGGAGAAGGAACGCCTCCCCGTCATTCTCTGCACCGCCTTCAGCTGCTACAAGGAGGACTTCTCCTCCTGGCTGGCCGACGCCTACGTGGTGAAAAGCTCCGACCTGTCCGAACTGAAAAGCGAGATCCGAAGGCTGCTGGAAAAGACAAAATAAGAATTCAGTCTTCGGAATTCAGAATAGGCCAGACTCCGATTTCTTTTCTTCTGGATTCTGGCCCCTGAATTCTGACCCCTGACTCCCTGACCTGATTCCCTTGACTTCCCCGGAAAGGACCTTTGCAATGAAAGCCGTGATCATGGCGGGTGGATTCGGGACCCGCATCCACCCCCTGACCATCAATCTGCCCAAGCCGATGATTCCGCTCGTCAACCGGCCGATCATGCTGCACATCATCGACCTGCTCAAGAAACATGGGATCAGCGAGCTGGTGCTGCTGCTCTACCATCAGCCGGAAGCGATCAAGAACTTCTTTGGCGACGGCAGCGAATTCGGGGTCCGTATCACCTACGTGACGCCGCTGGAAGATTTTGGCACCGCCGGCGCCGTCAAGGCGGCCGGCAAGTTCCTGAAAGAGCGGTTTCTGATCATCAGCGGCGACCTGCTCACCGATTTCGATCTGTCGGCAGCGATCGAATTTCATGAAACGCAGCAGGCGCTGGCGACCATTACCCTCACCTCGGTCAAGGATCCGCTGCAGTTCGGCGTCGTGATCACCGACAAACAGGGGCGCATCACCAAATTCCTCGAAAAACCGGGGTGGGGCGAAGTCTTCTCCGACACCATCAACACCGGCATCTATGTTCTGGAACCGGAGGTCCTCGACCTCATCCCTGACGGGGAGAACCGCGACTGGTCGAAGGACATCTTCCCGCTGATGCTCGAGCGCCAGATGGCTCTTTTCGGCTGCAACCTGAGCGGATACTGGGCCGACATCGGCAACACCGACGCCTACCTGGAGGCCTGCCGGGACATCGCCGCCAAGCGGGTGGAGGTGCAGAAAAGCGAACGCCGCACCAGCCGGCAGGATGCCGACATCTATCTGGGAGAAGAGGTCCTGATCGAGGAGGGGGAGCGGTCGCGGCTCGAGGGGATGGTCGTCCTCGGCGACAACACCCACATCCTCGGCAAGGTGCGGTTGAAGAACTGCTTTATCGGCCGCAACTGCCTCATCGAGGATGGTGCCGACCTCGAGAACACGGTTCTCTGGGACAATGTCTATCTGAAGCGCGGGGCGCGCATCAACGGTGCGGTCCTGTGCCAGAATGTGCGCGCCGGCCGGGGGGTGATCATCGAGGAGGGGGCGGTGATCGCCGACGAGACCAACATCGGCGACGAGGCGCATCTGCGCAAGGACGTCAAGGTCTGGCCCCGCAAGGTGATCGAGCGGGGGGCGATCGTCACCACCAACCTGATCTGGGGGGAGAAGTGGCGCAAGAGCCTCTTCGAGGGGTCGCAGGTGCGCGGCCTGACCAACATCGAGCTCACCCCCGAGTTCAGCGCCAAGCTCGGGGCCGCCTACGGCTCCATTCTCCCCAAGGACGCCTTCATTCTCGGCGGCCGTGACTCGGTCCGTTCCTCCCGCATGCTCAAGCGCTCCTTTGTCGGCGGGCTGCTGTCGGCCGGGGTCAACGTCCGTGACACCAAAATGGTCTCTTTGCCGGTGCTGCGCTACAAATTGACCACTTTCGGCGAGGTCGGCGGGGTGCAGTTCCGGCAATCGCCGGAAGATCCGGCGGCGACGGAAATTCTCTTCTACGATGGCGAGGGGAACGAGATCTCCTCCTCGACCACCAAGGCAATCGAGCGGATCTTCTACAAGGAGAATTTTCGCCGGGTGCACTACACCGAACCGGGTGGCATCTCGGAAATCCCCCGCATCTACGACTATTACCGGGAAGGGTTCCTGCGCGCCCTGGACGGCGATCTGCTGCGCCGCACGGCACCCAAGGTGGTGGTCGACCTCAACCATTCGGCCGCCGGCAATGTCCTCCCCGCCCTGCTCAACGAACTCGGCTGCGAGGTGATCGAGCTCAACTCCCACGTCAGTGAAAGCCGCACCGGCGCCTCCCCCGAGCAGGCTGAGCGGGCCCTGCAGCAGCTCTCCAGCATTGTCGTCACCCTGGGGGCGACCGCCGGCTTCTGGCTCGGCCCCTCGGGCGAGAGGATCCGCTTGATCGACGAAACGGGGCAGCTGCTGGCCGACCACGAGGCGCTGATCACCTTGGCCGCGCTGGTCTGCCGGGCCGAGCGGCGTGGCAGCCTGGTGGTGCCGGTGCCGGCTCCGCAAGTGGTGGAAGAGATCGCCCGCGAATCGGGGCTGATGGTCAACCGGACCAAGGCCGACGGCCGCTCCCTGGTTGAGGGGGGGAGAGAGCGGCACGCCCAGTTCGCCGCCGCCATGGACGGCCGCTTCGCCTTCCCCTCTTTTCAGGCCAACTTCGATGCCCTGTTCACCGTCGCCAAGACGCTGGAGTTGCTGGCCCGCACCGGCGAGAGTCTGAGCAAAGTGCGCCAGGGGTTCCCCGCCCGCGCCTACCAGGCGATCCAGATCCCCTGTTCCTGGGACCTCAAAGGGGGGCTCATGCGCAAGATGAGCGAAGACTCCGTCGACCGCGAAGCCTCTTTCCTCGATGGCGTCAAAGTGCAGATCGGCAATGACTGGGCTTTGTTCCTCCCCGACCAGCATCGCCCGGTGGTGCACCTCATTGCCGAGGCGGCAGACCGGGTGACGGTCGAGCGGCTGCTGGAGAGCTACCGGCGCAAAGTCGAGCAGTGGAAACTCGACCTGCAGGAGTAAGGGCAAATCACCGGCGGTGAAGAAAGGGGGACGGTCCCCTCAAGGGGCAGTCCCCGAAAACATTGCCCGCCCCGGCAAGTATGTTATGTAGTTGAGAATGCCTATGCAGCAACTCAAGGTCGCTATCCTCTGGCACATGCACCAGCCCGATTACCGTGATCCGGTGTCGGGCCGGACGCTTCTCCCCTGGACCTATCTGCACGCCGTCAAGGACTACGGCGAAATGCTGAAGACGGCGGCCGAGGTCCCCGGAGCCAGAATGACCTTTAACCTGGTGCCGGTTCTCCTCGAGCAGCTCGAGCGCTATTTGCGGGGGGAGGCGCAAGATGTCTGGATCGAGGCCGCCCGCCGCGACCCGGCGACCATGGATGGGGAAGAGCGCCGCTTTTTGCTGGAGCAGTTCTTCTCCGTCCACGCCGACCGCCACATCCTCCCCTGGCGCCGCTACCGGGAGCTGGCCCGGCGCCGCGGCACCGGAGCGGCCGATCCGGGCGGTTTCAGCGACCAGGAGCTACGCGATCTGCAGGTCTGGTTTCTCCTCGCCTGGTCGGGCTACCATCTTAGGCGCCAGGAACTCCCCGCCTACCTGCTGACCAAAGGGGAAAATTTCACCGAGCGGGAAAAAGGGGAGCTGCTTTCTCTCTACGACCAGGAGGTCGCCGCCGCCACCTCTCTTTACCGGCAGATGGAAGCGGCAGGGGAGATCGAAATCTCCGTCACCCCCTACGCCCACCCGATCCTCCCTCTGCTGTGCGGCACCGATGTCGCTGCCGAGGCGACCCCCGGCATCCAGCTGCCGGCCGCCCCTTTTCGCCATCCGCAGGACGCCCGCCTGCAGGTGCGCCTCGGCCTGCGGGAGGTGGAGGCCCGGCTGGGAGAGCGTCGCCGGGGGATGTGGCCGGCCGAAGGGGCGATCAGCGAAGAGGCTCTGCGCCTGCTGCGCGAGGAAGGGGCGCTGTGGGCCGCCGGCGACGAGGCGATCCTGGCCCGGAGCCTCTCAGGCGGGTTGGCCGACCGGCGGCGCCTTTACCGCCCCTACAGCTTCGAGGGGCTCCCGCTGCTGTTTCGCGATCGAGATCTTTCCGACCGCATCGGCTTCGTTTACGCCCATTGGGAACCGCAAAAAGCGGCCGCCGACCTGCTCGGACAGCTGCGCAAGATCGCCGCCGCCAACCCGGGGGGGATGGTGACCCTGATCCTCGATGGGGAAAACTGCTGGGAGCGCTACCAGGACAACGGTCACCCTTTTCTGCACACCTTTTACCAGGGGCTGGTCGCCGACCCGGCCCTGCGGCCGGTCACCATCTCCGAGG
>JACZKF010000209.1 GCA_014860175.1 Desulfuromonadales bacterium
GGATCTGGGGGGCATGAAAGTCACCAGGGGGCTGTACTTCCTTCCCGGCGGCAAGTCTACACAGAAGATGGGAGTAGAAGCGAACGTGAGGCTGCCTGCCTGGTTCATTCTCGAAGACATTGGTGAAACGGCGCTGGATTACCCGCTTCCGGTCCAGCCGATCACACCCTTCCTCGGTGTGCAGGGAAGCACCGCGCCGCGATGGAAGCCCGTGGAACAGCCCCTGCTCGCGGAGCTGGCAGCAAGATCCAAGGCCCGGGTCGCCAAAGACGCGAAGTTCGCCGAGATCATCAAGAACAACAAAGAGGCCGCCGGCAAGAAGGGCGTTATCCGGCTCGCCGACTTACGCAAGGAGATGGGGAAGGAAAGCGGCGGCAAGAAGAAGGAGACACCTGCCGAGCTCAAGAAGAAAGCCCGGGATAGGTATGCGCCCTTCGTGAACGAGAGCGTCAACGTTCTGCTCGATATGGTGACGCTGGGATCATCCCTGCGCAGTTCAAACCGCAGTCTCAGCAAGGCTGCTCCCGACAGGGGAAGAAAAGACCGCAAAGCCGAGGGCGCCGTTGACGGCCGATCGATCAGTCGCTGAAATATTTTTTCAGATCGATCTCCTCCCACCCCGAGTATTCGCGCACCTTCAACCAGATCTTCAGCTCCGAAGGCTGTGCCACGACCGAATAGATGGTTTTGATCAGACCGCCTTCGGGAAAAGTCGAACCTCCGCCGGGGATGGTTAGATCGAAAATTTCCATCATCTTCTGCGGGGTGATCTGTCCTTTGTTCAGTTCACCCAGGTTTATCAGGTTCGTGCGGCGGGTATAGGTGTACCCGATGCCTTCATTGGTTGCGTCGAAGAAAACAATCGGGTAACCGTGCCAGGAGGGATCGATGAAGTCGTTGGTGGCGGAAATCAGCCCCTCGGCATTCCGCTGTGCCACCCGGAAGGTCGCCCATTCGTAAATGGTGGCGTGATCGGGGAACGAGCCGTTCATGATCAGGCCGGCGTCGGGAAGGGTGGTGTTGAACCATTTATCGACCTCTGCGCTCGAAGTGTTCCTGAAAAGGCCCTCGATGAGGATGTTGTTGGCGTTTTCACGGCCCGTGGGGTGAAGGGTGTCCGAATTTTCGCCATTCTGGAGCTCCAGGAAGATGCCCTTGTTATTGATCGCCGTCTGGTAGAACAGGCCGCCGATAAAGTCGATACTGGCCACCGAGGCGGGATAGCCGGTGGGGTTCCAGACAACCAGGTGAAAATACTTGCTGAATCGCCGCAGACTTTCAAACGGCAGGTCGAGGTTGCGACCGGTCACTACGTGCCGATCGGGGGTATAGTCGCCCCAGGCCGACAAACTGCTGCATCCGAACGCAATATTCAGCAACGCGGCCGACAGGATATAGGTCTGGTCTTTACCCAGACCGTTCGTTTCCGACATCCCGTCGAGGTAATCCTTAAAAACCTGAGAGAAGTCGTCGTAGTAGTCCCTGCCGGCGAGAACGAGGTCCTCATACGTTGCCCCGCGCTCCCCGATCAGGAAATCGGTGACGGATTCCTTATAAAACTCGCCAATCTGCTGTTTCAGCAGCAGCCCGTATTGCCTGCCCATCTGGTGGAAGGTGCCATGCAGTTCGGCAATATAAAACGAACCCGACGGACTCGTGTACAGTTTCCCTC
>JACZKF010000210.1 GCA_014860175.1 Desulfuromonadales bacterium
TTCAAGCGGGTGATTGCCGCCCTCTTCCCCTTTCCAGCCGTCGTTTGGGCATAAGTTCGATCCAGCTTCCTACAAAAACCAGTTCATGCATAAAAGCAAACCCCGCTTCCGGAAAAGCGGGGTTTGTCAGTGATCTGAGGCCGACTTCCCCTGGGAAGCCGGCCTTTCTTCCTTCAAAAGCCCTGAAGTTAACCGTTCGCCGCAGGCCAGCTCCCCGCCTCCGAGGCGACCGACTCCAGCAGGTCGGTGCCGAGAGTGCGACCGAACTGCTGCATGTCGCGTCCGGTGGGGACCTGGAAGGCCCTGAGCCCGAATTCGGGGAGAACCGCGAACAGATGGTCGAAAATGTCGGCCTGGATCCCCTCGTACGTGTCCCAGCGGGTATCGCCGGAGAAAACGTAAATTTCCAGAGGGAGCCCTTCCGCCGTGGGGGCGAGCTGCCGCACCAGGAAGGTCATGTCCTGCCGGATGGCGGGGTGATTGCGCAGGTACGCCACGCAGTAGGCCCGAAAAGTACCGATGTTCGTCAGCCGCCGTCCGTTGGCGAGACGTCTGAGTTCCGTCGGGGCGATGTGCGCGCCGTTATGGGCCTCGACCTCCCGCAGCTTCTCCTCCAGGTAAGGGCGCAAGAGGCGGATTTCCTTCAGCTGCGCCAGCAGCTCGGGGTCGACGAAGCGGATGGTGTTGACATCGATGGCGAGCGCCCGTTTGATGCGCCGGCCGCCGCTTTCGCTCATCCCCCGCCAGTTCTTGAAGGAGGAGGAGACCAGCTCGTAAGCGGGGATGGTGGAGATCGTCTTGTCCCAATTCTGTACCCGCACGGTGGTCAGGGAAACATCGATCACATCCCCGTCGGCGCCGTGCTTGGGCATCTCGATCCAGTCCCCCTTGCGCACCAGATCCATGGTCGTGATCTGCACCCCCGCCACCAGGCCGAGAAGCGAATCCTTGAAGATCAAAATCAGAATGGCGGTCAGCGCCCCGAGCCCCGAGAGGAGGTAGAGGGGGCTGCGATCGGCGAGCTGCGACAGGATCAGAACCATGCAGAGGAGAAAACCGACCAGCTTGATCGCCTGCACAAACCCGCCGATGGGGACGTGCTCGCGCTTGGGATGGCTCTGGTAGAGGTCAGCCCCCGCATTGAGCAGGGAAACAAAGACCCTGAAGCCGATCAGGATGAAATAGATATTGTTGAGGCGTATCAGAAGAGTGAAGAGTTCGCCCCTCGCTTCGAACACCAGCGGCAGGCCGAAGGCGAACGCTACCGCCGGGATCAGATGCGCCGCCCGTTCGATGACCCGGTGTTTGAACAGCAGGTTGTCCCACTGGATGGGGCTGCGCTCGGCGCCCTTCCTTAACAGGGGAACGACGATACTGCGGGCCACCAGATAAGAGCTGATGGCGACCCCGATCAAAATAGAGAGGGGAAGGACATGGGTAAACATTTCAGTCATCATGGGGTGATTTCCTCGAGGAGCGCCGGCAAAGCCAGAGTGGCAGGAGAAAAAAATACCAGAACGAAGGTGCGGGGTCGTCCACTACGAAGGTTTTAACCCTAGCCTAAAGGGGTCCTTGCGTCAATCCCGGCTCGACAATTTTCCGCCTTTTCGTGGCGCCTGAGCGCAGCAGCCGGGACGAGTTGGCCAGGATTCCGAGGTCGGGGATCGATTGCAGGGCGGCCGCCAATGGGAGCGGCAACAGCCCCAGGGCGGCCAGAGACAGGCCGGTCAGATTGTAGAGGCCGGTCAGCCCCAGGTTCAGGCGGACCACTCCCATGGTGCGCTGGGCGATGGTGAACAGCTCCGGGACGAGCCGCCAGTCCTCGCGCATCAGCGCCATGTGCGCCGCCTCGATGGCGACATCGCTGCCGGCCGCCCCCATGGCGATGCCGACGTCGGCCTGGGCCAGGGCCGGGGCGTCGTTGACGCCGTCGCCGACCATGACCACCACATGCCCCTGGGCCTGATACTCCTTGACGATGGCGATTTTGTCCTCGGGGAGAAGGCCAGCCCGATAAGCGATGCCGAGGGTTTCCGCCAGCGCTGAAGCGGTCTGCTCGGTGTCGCCGGTGAGCAGTTCCACCTGTTTCAGCCCCAGCCTCCTGAGTTGCGCAAAGGCGGCCGGCACCTCCGGGCGGACCGTATCGGCGGCGGCAAGGATGCCGGCGAGGTGGCCGTCCAGGGTGACGAAGAGCAGGGTTTTGCCCTGGAGCAGCAGGCCGGCCGCCTCGGGGAGCGAGGCCGCTTCGGGGACCATGGTGCGATTCCCCACCACCACCTGCCGGCCGTCGATCCACGCCCTGATCCCTTGCCCCGGCACCGCGGCGAAGCGCTCCGGCTTCTGCAGCGGCAGGTTGCGCAAATCCGCCGCCAGCCGCACCGCCTCGGCCAGCGGATGCTCCGAGTAGCGTTCCGCGGTGGCGGCGAGGGAGAGAACTTCCTCCGGGGAGAAGCCGTCCAGCGGGACGATATCGGTAATCTGCGGTCGGCCGAGGGTCAGGGTGCCGGTTTTGTCGATCAGCAGCACATCGGCCCGTTGCAGCGCTTCCAGGTATTTCCCCCCCTTGATGAGAATTCCCCGGCGCGCCGCGGCGCCGATGGCGGCGATCATGGCGATGGGGGTGGCGAGGGCAAAGGAGCAGGAGCAGGCCACCACCAGGACGGCCGCCGTGGCCAGCGGGTCGCGGCCGATGAGGAAAGTAAGGAGGGCAATGGTGATGACGAGGGGGAGGAAATAGCCGGAGAAGCGGTCGGCGAAGCGCTGCACCTCCGCCCGCTCGGTTTCGGCCTCCTCCACCAGCTTCATCACTTTACCGAAAGTGGTGTTCTCCCCCACCTGCAGGGTGCGGATCTGCAGACTGCCGAGACTGGCCAGGGAGGAGGCGAAAACCCGGGCGCCGGGGCCGGCCTCCACCGGCATCGATTCGCCGGTGATGGTGCTCTGGTCCACTGTCGCCTGGCCGCCGGTCACCTCGCCGTCGACCGGAATCTTTTCCCCCGGCCGAACGATGACCGTCTCGCCAATTTGCACTTCGCCGACCGGCACCTCCAGCTCGACACCATTTCGCTCCACCCGGGCGGTCTGCGGACTCAGGCTGGCCAGCTCCTTCATGGC
>JACZKF010000211.1 GCA_014860175.1 Desulfuromonadales bacterium
TACCGAGTCCCCCCCGGTTGCGGCATGTCGACCAGCAGCGCTTTGTCGGCCAGCTGGTTGAGGCGGGCCGTCGCCTCCGCCACCCCTACCCCCCAGATCCGGGCCGCCCGGGCGGCGGTGAAAGGGCGCAAGGGGAGCCTGGCCACCAACTGCGCCTCCTCCTCACTGAACAGCAGGGCGAGGATCTGGTAAAGAAGTTGGGTGGGGGCCGCCCCTTGGGGGAAGCGGTTCAGGCGGGTAACCAAATCGTGGTAGCTTTGGCGCGAGCTCAGGTGAGCCATCGGATACCTCTGGCAAGCGGATCCAAAGCGCCCATTTGCGGCGCTCCCCTTCATCTATTCGTCAACGTCATCGGGTGCGGGTACGGCCAAGACCAGGGTGGCACGTGGATTGAGTATGTTGCTCACCGGGCTTGCTGTCAATCTGCAGCCGTGGCGACCGCCACACAGGGGGGGCGATCGCCCGTTCATGGCCCGGCAGTTCCGGGTTTGACAGCCCGCTGGTCCCGGTTATTGTCGCAGAAAGCTAAGTTGCCGGAAGAGCTCTGCGGGAAGGAGGAGAAGATGTCCGAGTGGCCGACCACCGAAACCGATCGCCGGGAGCAGCTCCAGCAGCGCCGGCGGCGCACCGCCCGCAATCTGGTCCTGGCGCTGGTGGCGTTGGTGATCGCCCTCTCTCTCACCCTCCCCCGGCTGCGCTTCGACTACGCCTACCTCCCCCCTTTGTCGCAGGTAGCCAACCCGCAGCGAATCAATCAGGATCTCGCCTATGACCTCTGGGGGGAGCCGATCAGCCGGGCCGAAGCGGAGGAATTGATGCAGAGCGCCGAGGGGCGCCAGCGCCTGGAGCCGGCCGCCGGTGCCGTCGCCATCGATCAGGAGTTTCTGCGACTGGGCCGGGAGGCCTTCTACCAGGAGACCTTCGGCAATGAGATCTTTGCCAGCGACATCGTCGGCATCCTCGAAGGGCCCCTCTCCGCCTGGGAGTTCGCCAAGGCGATCCTGCGGCTGCGCGGCGGCGCCACCACCAACCTGCGGGTCGCCCTGGCCGAGACCGTCAGCGTCGGCGGTCGCACTTTCGGTAAGGGGACGCTTATCGACACCGGGCTGGACGTGCCGGCCGGGGCTCTGGCCCCGCTGGGGATGAAGATGAAATTGGAGGGGGGACGGCTGAGGGCCGGCGTCACCTGCGCCGCCTGCCATGCCGCCGTCGATCCAGAAAGCGGCAAGGTGATCGAAGGGGTCCCCAATATCGACCTGCGCATCGGTTTGCTGCTGGCCCTGGCCCCCAACAGCGCCGGATTTTTCGCCAATGCCGAACTGCCGCCGGTTGAGAGCTGGAGCGATGTCGCCGTCACCGTCCCGCTGGCCGGCGGCGACACCGCAATCATTGCGCCGCCAGACGTCCTGGAGGAGTATGTCGACCGAATCTTCCTGCGCTGGCCCCCCGGCACCTTCGACTCCACCGCCGATCTGGTCAGCAACCCTTCGCAGATTCCCGATACCTTTACCGCCGGCGACCACCCTTTCGGCTGGACCGGGTTCGCCTCCATTGGCCCCTTTCGAGGGCTGAGCACGCTCAACAACAACGTCCATGCCCTCAACTCCGATGGCCTGTCGCAGGTCGAACTCTCGGAGGAGCTGTTCGGCTTCAGCAAGGAGCTGACCTACGCCATGACCCTGCAAAATGCCGCCCACCTGCGCTACCGCTGGGAGCCCGGCAGCGACCGGCTGCCGTCCGAATTCTTCGAGCAGGTCAACCCGACGCCGGCCGCTGTCGGCGTCAACGCCATGGTCCCTACCCCGACTTTCCCCCGCGGCTCGCTCCTGTCGCCGGACGGGATGCTCGTCTCCCGGGAGGGGTTCCCGGTCTGGTGGCACATCAACGCCATCTCCGCCTTTGAGAACACTCTTGTCCCCCCTCCCCCTCCGCTGCAGGTCGAGCCGCAGCTGCTGGCGCAGGGGGAAGAGATTTTCACTCGCGCCGGCTGCCCCTCCTGTCACAGTGGCCCGGCTTTTACCAACAATCGTCTGATTCCGACCGTCGACCTCGGGGTGAGCCCTTCGCGGGGCCAGGCCAACGGCAACGCCTTCCCGGGGATGGCTTTTCCTCCCCTGGTCTGGAGCTGGGACACCCCCGTCCCCCTGCCGGACTCCCCCCAGGTCGTCACCGTGACGGTCAACGCACCGCGGGAGGAGATTCTTCTCGCCCACGCGGCCGACCCGACCGGCCAAGGGGGGTTCAAGGTCAAAGGGCTGCTCGGCTTGTACTGGTCCCCCCCCTATCTGCACGACAGCAGCATCGCCGTCGGCCCCGACGCCGGCACCGACCTCGGCCTTCCCGGCACCTTCGCCCGTGGGGTGCTCCCCGACCCGGCCAACAGCCTCGCGGCCTTGCTCGATCGGCAACTGCGCCGCCGGCTGATCCGGCTGTACGAGGAGGATTGGGAGCTGCAGGCGGCCAAAGTGACCGGCACCGGGCACGAATTCTGGGTCGATGCCCAGGCGGGGTTTTCGACCCGGGAGCAGCAGAGCCTGATCCATTATCTGCTGACGCTGCCGGCTCCCCCCTCGACCCTGGGGCGGTAGTCGGGAGCGATCAACGACGGCGCTGCCAAGGGCGCTCGATGACCAGTTTCAGCATCAGCAGCAACGCCGGGGCGAGATGGAAGAGCAGGTCGAAAAGGTCGAGGGGGCGGCTCAACGCCCCCTGCCGCAGCAGGCGCAGCTTCTCCAGCAGATGCGGTTCGGGGTGGAAAGGGGCCAGCCCGAGCAGCAGAGCGAAAAGGATCAGCAGGGGATAGCTGAGCTGGGAGAGGAGGCGCTTCACCTCTTGGACCACCCTTCCTCGTGGATGCTGGCGACCAGATACCGTACACCGAGCTGAGAACCGACCATCCCACCGAGCAGCAGTCCGGTCACAAAGGCAATGCCGGCCGGCAAATCACTGTTGAAGAACCCGACAAAATAAATTCCGAGAAAACCGAAACTGGCGGTCAGCCCCACCATCAGCAAAAAACCCTGGATGCAAAGTGTCGGGCGGATTTTCGCCTGCCGCCGGCAGTGCCGGCAGCGCAGGTGAAAAGCCGGCACCTGCCCCAGGGCGAAGAAATCCCGCTTTTGGAACGGGCGCCCACAGTGGGGACAGACCAAGGGGTCACTCAACTCCAACCTCCTGAACTCAGGGACGCAGGCACCACCGGATAAGAATACCTCGGCCGTCCAGTCTGGATAAGTCTTTCCCGACGGTTTGTCAATTTATTTGGTTGTCAGGTAGTTAATGGTGGTGACGGTTAATAGCAGGGGAGAGAACGGAAGTTTCCAGAAGGGGTAAAACAGGACGAGCTCAGGGGCAGGTTCGTCACCTGCCCCTGAGCTCGTCCATCAACCTTTAGG
>JACZKF010000212.1 GCA_014860175.1 Desulfuromonadales bacterium
CTCCCCTCCAGCGCATCGAAGCAGCCCCCCTTTACCAGCCGCCGAACCTCCTCCGGCTTGAGCCGCAGGCGGGCGAGAAAATCGCGGAAATTCTTGAACGGTCCCCGCGCCTGCCGCTCCTGCAGCAGCTCCTCCGCTCCCCGGCGGGGGAGCCCCGCCAGCTGCATCAGCCCGACCCGCAGCTGCCGCTGCCGCCCGGTGTAGTGCCATTGGCTTTCGTTGACGTCCGGTGGCAGCACCCGCAGCCCGAGGCGGCGGCTCTCCGACAGATAGGCGAAGGGGGAATAGTACCCTCCCTGATTGGAGATCACTGCCGCCATGAACTCGGCCGGATGGTTCGCCTTCAGGTGGATCGCCTTGCCGCTGACCAGGGCGTAGGAGGCCGAATGCGGCTTGCAGAAGGAGTAGCCGGCGAAGGAGAGGATCATCTCCCAGGCCGCCGTCAGCACCTCCGCCCCGACCCCCTTGCTCTCGCTGCCGGCCAGGAACTGGCGCTTATAGTCGGCCAGCTTCTTCGCCTTGTGTTTCTTGCTGACGATTTTGCGCAGCTGGTCGCCGTCGAAAGGGGAGAAGTCGGCCAGGGCCATCGCCATCTGAGTGATCTGCTCCTGGTAGATGGCGATGCCATAGGTCTCGTCGAGCACCTCGGCCAGCAGCGGGTGTAGCGGCTGCCACGGCTTGCCGCGCAGGCGGGCGATGAATTCGTTGACGTAGCGGTTGGCCGCCGGGCGGATCAGGGACGAGACCATCACCAGCTGCTCGAAGGGGTCGGCGGCCCGGGCTGCCGGCGCCGGCTCTTCCCCCCACATGCGGCGCAGCACCAGGCGGATCGACGGCGATTCGACGTAGAAGCAGCCGATGGTCTGGCCGCGCTGCAGCAGGCGGCGGGTGGCCGGATCGGCAAAGGGATCCCAGGAGGCGTAATCGATCTGCACTCCGCTGTTCTTCGCCACCGCCGCCAGGGCGTCGCGGATCACCGCCAGGGAGCGGTTGCCGAGGATGTCGATCTTCACCAGCCCGGCCGCCTCGGCCTGATCCTTTTCCCACTGCAGCACCGGCAGCCCCTTGCGGGAGATCTCCACCGGCACGTAACGGCGGATCTCGTCGGGGACGATGACCAGGCCGCCGCAGTGCAGGCCGAGATGGCGCATCTGGCCGGTGAGGCGGCCGGCGACGGCGAGGATCTCGGTCCATTCGGGGCTCAGCGGCTCCCCTTGAAACAGCGGGTGCTGGTTCACCGCCGCCGGCGTCTGGTCGGCTTTCCAGTAGCCGGAGATCCGCTCGGTCACCTGGGCGATTTCCCCCTCCGGCAGGCCGTAGACCTTGGCCACCTCGCGCAGGGCCCCCCGCCCCTTGAAGCCGATCTGGTTGGCGACCATGGCGGCGCGGCCCGCCCCGTAGCGGGCGAAGGCGAAATCGAGGACGGCATCGCGCTCGTCCCAGGGGAAATCGATGTCGATATCGGGGGGATCGACCCGCCCCGGGTTGAGGAAGCGCTCGAAAAAGAGGTTGTGGCGGATCGGGTCGACGTGGGTGATGCCGAGGCAGTAGGCGACCAGGGAGGCGGCGGCGCTCCCCCGGCCGCAGGTCCGCTCCGACTGTCTGGCGATCTCTTCCACCACCAGGAAGTAGTGGGCGAACCCCTTGTCGCCGATCACCGCCAGCTCTTTTTGCAGCCGCGCCTCGGTCCGTTCGTCGATCGCCCCGTAGCGCCAGCGCGCCCCGGCCCGGGTCCGCCGCTCCAGTTCGGCGAACGCCTCGGCGTCGGCCAGGCCGCGAAAAGCGGGGAAGATGGTGCCAGAGAAGTCCCAGTCGCTGCGGCAGAGGTCGGCGGCAACTTCAACGTTTTCCAGCGCCTGCGGACAGTGGGGGAAGAAGGAGGCGAGTTCGGCCGGCGATCGCAGCCAGTCGCCCTCGCGGGCGGTATCCTCCGGCCGCAGGCGGGAGAGCTTGCTGTTGAGGGCGATGGCCCGGCGCACCCGGTGCAGGGGGAAGTCTTCGGCGCTCAACAGAAGCGCCCGGCAGGTGGCGACGGGGGGGAGGTCGAGCTCCCGGGCGAGGGCGAGCCCCTGGTGCAGCCCGTGCCCCGGCGACAGCTCGACGAAGAGCCCCTCGCGCGACTGGCGGCGCAGCGGCGCCACCACCTCCCGCTGGTCAGAGAGGACGACCAGGCCGGCGCGCCGCTCGGCGATGGCGGTCGCCAGCTCGAAGCCGCTCCGGCAGTGCAGGTCGGAGAGGAGGCGGCAGAGGTTGGCGTAGCCGGTCGCGTCGCGGGCCAGCAGCACCGCCCGCTGCCGTTCGGTCACCGCCTCGGCGCCGATGATCGGAGCGATCCCCGCCTCCCGCGCCGCCTCGACGAAATGAGGGATGCCGTAGAGGCCGTTGCGGTCGGTGAGCGCCAGGCGGGTCATCCCCATCTTCCTGGCCGTCGCGCAGAGGCGTTCCGGCGAATGAATTCCCCAGTTGGGGGAGAAGGATGAATGAGTGTGTAAGTGGGTAAACATGATGGTCAATTTTGAATTTTGAATGTTGAATTAAAAAGCTGAATAACTTGCAACGCCTGGACCTGATTTTGGATTTTGCCGTTAATTCAAAATCAAAAATTCAGAATTCAAAATTGTCTTTTAACTATCCTCATCCCGTGCTTCTCCCGCAGAAGATCGAGCGCCTCCTGCAACCGATCCTGCCGTTCACTCTCGGCATCAGCGGTGGCGAAGAGGTCGAGTTGGCGGCGGGCGGGGATGAGGCGGGTGCAGGCGAGGCGCAGGCGCTTGACCCGCACCCGTCGCTCGCAGGCACGCAGGAAGAGAGATTCGGCGGCGGCCAGCAGCTGCCGGTCGCGGTCCTCGCCAGCCGGGAAGCTGTGGCTGCGCTCGGTGCTGACGCCATCTTCGTAGCCGATGGTCAGCAGCAGGGTGTGGGCGGCGCGCCCTTGACGGCGCAGAGCAAATCCGAAGGTCTCGACCAGGCGGCTGAGTTCGGCCAGAAGCAGCGCATCGTCGTTCTCCGCTCGGGGGAGGATCATCTCCTCGATCAGGCCGAGGCTCTGCCGGGGCAGGCGCACCGGCGACGGGTCGATCCCCCGCGCCCGCTGCAGCAGCAGCGGGGCGAAGGGGCCGAAGGGGAGGCGCAGCTGAACCGCCGACAGCGCCGCCACCTCGCCGACCCGGCGCAGGTTGAGCTCGGCCATCAGTTCCTGGCGGGCCGCCCCCACCCCCGGCAGGACGGCGACCGGCAGCGGGGCGAGAAAGACCGCCTCGCTGCCGCGCAGCACATCACAGAC
>JACZKF010000213.1 GCA_014860175.1 Desulfuromonadales bacterium
CCTCCAACAGCGGATAGTCGGCCGGGCAGACTTCCCCCCCCTCGAGAGAAAAGGTGCCGTGCGGGTCGTAGCCGACCCCGCTCACCTCGAAGCTGTGTTCGGCGGTGACCACCGCCTGCACCGTCATCTCGCTGCGGGTCAAGGTGCCGGTCTTGTCCGAGCAGATGACGCTGACCGAGCCGAGGGTCTCGACCGCCGGCAGCCGCCGGATGATCGCCCGCCGCCGGGCCATGCGCTGCACGCCGATGGCCAGGGTAATGGTAATGATCGCCGGCAGCCCTTCCGGGATGGCGGCCACCACCAGGCCGACGGCGGCCAGAAACATGTCGCCGGCGGAATAATCGCGCAGCAGTACCCCGAAGGCGAGGGTGCCGCCGGCCAAGGCGACGACGGCCAGGCTCAGGCGCCGGCCGAAGATGCCGATCTGTTTGAGCAGCGGCGTGGTCAGGGTCTCCACCTCGGCGAGCATGTCGCTGATGCGGCCGAGTTCGGTCTGCCGGCCGGTGGCTACCACCACCCCCGTCCCCTGTCCGGAGGTGACCATGGTTCCGGAATAAGCGAGATTGAAGCGATCGCCGATGGTCACCTCGGGCGCCACCGGTTCCGTCGCCTTGCCGACCGGCAGCGATTCGCCGGTCAACATCGCCTCGTCGATGTGCAGGTCGCGCAGCCGCAGCAGGCGCAGGTCGGCCGGCACCTTGTCGCCGGACTGCAGAAAGACGACATCCCCCGGCACCAGCTCTTCGGCCGGGATCGGCTGGCGGCTGCCGCCGCGCAGCACCATGGCCTGCAGCGACAGCAGGCTGCGGATCGACTCCAGCGCTTTTTCCGCCTTCCCTTCCTGGACAAAGCCGATGAGGGCGTTGATCACCACCACCGCGAGAATGACGGCGAAGTCGACCCAGTGGCCGAGCAGGGCGGTGACGACGGCAGCCAGCAGCAGGACATAGATGAGGACGTTATGGAACTGGGCGAGAAAGCGCCGCAGCGCCCCGGGCCGCCAGGGGGGAGGGAGCCGGTTGGGGCCGTGGCTGGCCAGGCGCTGGGCCGCCTCGGCCGGCGACAACCCCTGCGGCCGGCTTTCCAGCCGGGACAGTGTCTCCTCGGCAGTCAGGGCATGCCAGGCGGCGGAAGGGGGATTGAGGTTCGATTCGGTCATCGTTAGACTCCTGAAGCTGTAGATCCGTCGATGGAGAAGGGCAGCGCCACCTCAGGCTGATCAAAAATGCCCGGATGCAAGGCGAACGAAATCCTGAGAAAAAAGGCGTACCGTAAGGTACGTCGTTTTCGAGGGATGAGGACAACGCCGCAGACGGGTATTTTTCATCAGCCTTTGCCTCAGATGCCGAGGACGGCCCGGGCGATGAGAAAATAAACGAGCAGGCCGGTGGCATCGACGATGGTGGTGACGAAGGGGGCGCTGACCACCGCCGGGTCGACGCCCACCTGACGCGCCAGCAGCGGCATCAGGGAGCCGACCAGGGAGGCGAGGGTGCAGACGGTGACCAGGGTCAGCGAGATCACCAGGGCCAGTTCCGGGCCGCCGAACAGCCAGACCGGCGTCAGGCTCAGAACCCCCAGCATCGCTCCGAGCAGCAGACCGACCCGCCCCTCCCGCAGCACCACCCGCAAGATGTCGCCGGCGCGGATTTCGTTGACCGCCATGCTGCGCACCACCGTGGTGGCCGATTGGGCGCCGGCATTGCCGCCGGTGCCGATCAGCAGCGGGATGAACAGCGCCAGGGTGACCACCGTCTCCAGGACCGGCTCGAAGGCGCTCAGGACGTTGACAGTCAAGATGGCGGCCACCGACAGCATCAGCAGCCAGAGCGCCCGGCTGCGGGCCAGGTCGAAGATGGAGGCGGAGAAGTAGGGGCGGCCGAGAGGCTCGGCGGCGCCGGTACGGGCCAGGTCTTCTTCCTGCTCGTCCCGCAGCACGTCCATGGCGTCGTCGACGGTTACCATGCCGACCAGACGGCCCTCCGAATCGACCACCGGCAAGGCCAGCACGTCGAGCGCCTGGATCAGCCGGGCGACTTTTTCCTGGTCTTCATCGACCCGCACCGCATGGGTGTCGGTGCGCATGATCTCCGCCACCGTCCGCTCCGGCTCGAGCAGAATCAGATCCCGCAGCTCGACGATGCCGACCAGACGCAGCTCATCATCGGTGACCGGCAGTGCGTAGATGGTCTCCGCCTCCTCCCCCCGTCGGCGTACCCGGGCCAGCGCCTCGGTCGCCGTCATGGTCGGGACCAGGCGGACGAATTTTGGGCTCATGATGCGCCCCGCCGACTCCTCCGGGTAGCCGAGGAGCATCGCCGTCAGGTGCCGCTCCCGAGGACTCAGGCCGGCCAGCAGTTTGCGCACCACCGTGGCCGGCATCTCGTCGAACAGTCGGGCCCGGTCGTCGGGATCGAGCTCTTCCACCAGCCGGCGCACCTGCTCATCGCGCAGGCCGCCGAGGAGCTCTTCCTGGTGAGCGGCGTCGAGGAGGAGGAAAACGGCCAGCGCCTGCTCCTTGCTCAGCAGGCGAAAGACCTTGGCGCGGTTGGCCGGCTCCCGGCGGGCCAGCTCATCGGCGATCTTCAGGGCATCGCGCTGGCTCAGATCCTGGCGCAGCTCCCGCAGGTCATTGACGGGCAAGGGGGTCTCGGTCATACGCGTCCTGCTTTCGGGGAGGGGGAAAACCCTTTAGATATGCCAGATCAGAGGCGGTATGTCACCCCTAAACCCATGAAATTCGAGCCGCCGCGCACGTCATTGAACAGGCCGAAGACCCCCGAGCGGTGATGGATGCGCCCCGAGAGGTGCCAGTGGGGATATCGGGGCAACCCCAAAGTCAGCTCGAAAAGAAGGTAATTGAGGAGGTGGGAGGTGTTCTCATGGTCTTCGGCTTCCACCCTCGAGGTGCGGGTGGCGTAGGAGAGCCCTTCGCCAACGGCGACGCTGGTGTCGAGCAAGCGGTCCCAGGGGAAGCGGTGCCAGCGGGCGACCAGGACCGCATTGGTTTCCCAGTGGTGCTGTTTGCCGTAATGTTTGACCGCCTGCCCTTCCGCCTCCCAGGCCAGCCCCTGTTTCGAGCCGGCAAACTCCTTCGCCACCGCCACCGCCACCAGGTAGGAGGCCTCGAAAAAATGCCGGTTGGCAAAAATATCGAGCAGCTTCTCCTGGGCCAGGTTGGCGTGATAGATGGTCAGCGACCACCCCTCTGCGGCCGGGGCCTGGGTAGGGAAGCAGATGAGGCCGCTGGCCAGGGCGGCAATGAGCAGAAAGTGGCGCATGTCACCTCGTCGGTAACCGGGGGCAGAATGATCCAATTATAGCCGAGAGTTGGCCGAAGACTCAGAAGAAGGCGAGCAGCAGCGCCTGCAAAACGATCAGGAGGAGAAACAGGGTGCCGACCAGCGGCCAGCCGAGCAGGCGTTTTTCCGCCGTCGCCAGAAAAAGGCTCGGATCGGGATACTCTCTCTTTCCCCGGTCGGCTCGGCCGACGAACCCTCCTTGACGGAAGAGTCGGGGGGACAGCCACTGCCAGAGTTTCTCCAGCCCGACGAGCAGGTCGCCAGGGGGGATATTCAGGCTCCACCCGGCTTCGCGCAGGAGGTAGCCGGCGACCCCGATCAGCACGGCGCCCGCCCCCACTGGCCACAGGGCGCTCCAGAACTCCCCGAAGGCCAAGGCCTTTTCGATCGACTCGGCACTGGCGGCGCCGACCCAGGGGAGAAGGAGGGAGGCGGCCACCAGCACCCCCCAGGAGGCGAGCATCGCCCGGTCGGGAGGGTCCCCTCTCCGCCTTTGCTCCCGCAGCAGCCAGAAAAAGCGTCCCATCAGGATCGTCGTCCCGACGGCAGCCAGGGAAAGGAGAAGGGTTCCCCAGCGGGGCCAGAAGGAGGGGGCGAGATCGAGATACGGCTTGAGCGAAATCTTGGCCAGGGCGCCGCTGGTGAACGGAGCGCCGGCCAGGGACAGAGCCGGCAGCAGCAGCGCCGCCGTCACCAGCAGCCTTCGACCGCGCAGCCCGGCCAGGGGGGCGACGCCGACGCCGAGGAACAGAGCACCCTTGGCCAGGCCGTGGTGCATGGCATACAGGGCGATGCCGGCCGCCACCGCCGGCCAGGCCTGCGGCGCCCCCAGCCCGAGGCCGAGACCGACGATGAGAAAGCCCATCTGGCTGATGCTCGAATAGGCCAGGACCGTTTTCGCCTCCTGCTGCACCACCCCTACCC
>JACZKF010000214.1 GCA_014860175.1 Desulfuromonadales bacterium
CTCCCGCACCTGGGCTCTGAACCCCCGGTGCCCCCCCTGCAGCTGGCGGGCCGCCAGCCCGGCCAGGTCAAAAAAAGTGGCCAGCGCCTTGCTGCGCATCCCCCCGCGCCAGCAAAAGACCACCATCGGCGCCTTGCGCCCGGCCAAGGCCGCTTCGGCCTGCCGGACCAGAGCCGGAATCCGCGGCGCCACCAGCTCGACCCCCAGGTGGCGGGCGGCCGCCTTCCCCTCCTGCTTGTAGAGGGTGCCAACCCGGGCTCGCTCATCGTCGGAGAAAATCGGGATGTTCACCGCCCCCGGAATGGTCGCCTCGGCAAACTCGGCAGGGGTGCGGGCATCGACGAGCAAAGCCCCCTTGTCGCGAAGCTCCAGGGCCTGCTCGAGGGTTATGGTGAGTTCGGACATGGTCTACCGCTGAAAAAAGAAGAGAGTAAAAGGATGTCTGGTTATACCGGATTTCGCCTCAAGGGACAAGGGAGGGGTGCCCGCGTCGACTTTTTACGAAAGAGGTTGACAACCGCCGCTCAGTGGCCTATTGTTCCGAACCGTTGACGCGGGGTGGAGCAGTCCGGTAGCTCGTCGGGCTCATAACCCGAAGGTCGCAGGTTCAAATCCTGCCCCCGCAACCAAAAATTGATAAGGGCCTGCTGATCCAGCAGGCCCTTTCTTTTTTCCCCTTCTTTTCCCTTCTCCCTTCCCTGACTTCCCCCCCCATGGTAGGATTAACCGTTGCATTGCTCCGGAGGATCGCGTGCGCTGGTTGGGGTTGTTCTGTCTGTTATCTGGTTTGTTGGTCACGCCCGCCGGGGCTACCGGAGAGGTTTGCCTCGACCTCCCTCTGCCGCGCCTGGTGCACCCGGGCGACGACCTTCGCCTGACCGCCGCGCCGGCAGCGCCCCCCAAAATCACCGTCACCGCCCCGGAAGTGCAGGTGACAGCCGAGGACGAACTGGTGTTGCTGAGCTTTGTCCCGACCCGGACCTTCTCCCCCTGGCTCGGCGCCGGCCTCAGCCTCGGCGACACGGAAGGGAGATTCGTGCCGACGGAAGTGCAGTTGGGGGCAGGGCTCGGTTGCAGTCTGGGCGACGATTTGCGCGTCAACTTGGGGTGGCGTTTCATTACCAATGGCAGTGACGATCTGGGGACTTGGCTGAAAGATGCCGAGCGGGAGGATCTGCACCGGTTTTCTTTCCGGGTCGAGAAATCTTTCTAGCCCCCCTTCGCGGCTGTCTGCCTACCCTAGCGGCAGCTGGAAATGGACCCGACTCCCCTCCCCTTGCCGGCTCTCGACCCAGATCCGGCCGCCGTGCGCTTCGATGTTGTGCCGAGCGATACTCATCCCCAGGCCGGTGCCACCGAGGGAGGTATCGGAAGCATCCCCCCGATAAAACCGTTCAAAAACCCGCTCCCGCTGCTCGGCGCTCATGCCGATCCCCTGGTCGGTGATGGCCACTTCGTAGTTCCCCCCCTCCAGGCCGCCGGAAATCTGAATGAGCCCCCCCGCGGGTGAGTATTTGATGGCGTTGCCGATGATATTCTCCAGAACTTTGGCAATTCGCCGGTGGTCTATCCGCACGTAGAGCGGCTCTTCCGGCAGGTTCAGTTCAAACTGGTGTCGGCTGGAGTGCAGATCGAAGGAACGGATCACCCGCCGCAGCAAAAGATTGATGTCGGCGACGTCGAGGGTCAGCTCGAGCTCCCGCCCAGCCTCGAGGGATCCGACATCGAGCAGATCGTCGACCAGCAGCGACAGCCGTTCGGCCTTCTGGTGAACGAATTGCAGGCTTTCGCGCCGCACCTCGGCCGGCAGCGGATCGTCGCTCAACAGCAGTTCGGCGAAACCGATGATGGCGGTCAGCGGCGTCTGCAGCTCGTGGGCGGCGGTGGAGACGAATTCACTCTTCATCCGCTCGACTTCCCGCTCTCTGGTCACCTCGTGCAGCAAAATGACGGTGCCGGCCACCCCCTCGTTTCCTTCACGCAACGAAGAAGTACGCGCCTGGAAGAACCGTTCCCGACCCTGATCAAGGAGGGCAAACTCCAGACGATCGGCCGCACCGCTGAGCAAGGCGGTGCCAGCCAGCAGCGGCTCGGCCATCGCCTTCCGCAACGCCCGGCCAAGGGGCTGGTGAAGACAGATCCCCAGCAGATCTTCGGCGGCCCGGTTCACCAGCACCACCCGGTGATGAGCATCAACCACGATCAGAGGGTCAGAGACCGAATGCAAAATGGCATCGAGTTTGCCGCGGGCGTCCCTGGCCTCGGCAAGGGCCGTGCGCAGGGCTGCCTCCGACGCTTTTTGTTCGGTGATGTCGTTATAGACCAGAACTATCTGGCTGAGAATACCGTCACTGCCGGTAATCGGCATCCCGACCACATCGTAATGGCGATCGCCGAAAAGAATATCGGAGCGGTGCTCCCCGTGGCCGCTGGCAATCACCTTCTCGAAGACGCATTCCGACATCTTCTCCTGGCGGCCGCAGATCGCTTCCGAGCATTGGCAACCCAGAGCGTCTTGGCCGGCGATCAGGAAGAACTCCTGCAGTTTACGGTTATAGGAAAGGATCTGCCGGGACGGATCGAGAACGAGAATGCCGGCGGCGGCGGCATGAAAAATGGCAGCGATTTCATCGCGGGCCTGGCCGAGCTGGTGGTTGGTGTACCGCAGGTGATCCAGGATCTGGGAAAAGGTTTCGGAAACGATGCCGATCGGATCGAGGGCGATGAGATGTTCGTCGTCGAGCTCTTCCGACTTCAGGGGGCAGGTGCCGATGGTCTGCAGCAGTTGATCTACCTTCTCCCGGATATAGCGGATCTCCTTCTTCTGTTGTTGCTCCAGGCGGACGTTCTCCCGTCGCAAGGCGGCAAGCTCCGCCCGCAGTGACTCGAACTCCAGGCCACGCTCCTCCACAGAGAGCTCCATCGTGCCGTGCTGGCTGGTCATGGCCAACACCCGGACGGCAGCGACGCTTCTCCGCCGATCAGAATCAGATAAGCCCCGTCCTCCTTCTCGACCTCGACATGGTAGCCCATATTGCGTGCCGCTGCGGGGATGGTAGCGGTGGCATCACGGTTGTCGGTGCGGATGGCCAACACCTGCTGCCCTGACCTCAACGGTTCGCGATGCATGGCAATGGTGCGCAATGCCGTAAGCAGCGTCGAGGGGCAAATTTGCCCCCGGATATCGAGCTCCAGCCTTTGGTTATCCATGGGCGTATCTTTTACGGCCAAGATGGTGCCTCACCTTCAGATAACGTACCGCGCCAGAAAGCGGCTCCCCAGCCAGGCCCCAGGAAAAAGGCCGGCGACGAACAGGAAACTGGGGAGAGCAAAAATCGCCATCCCCCCCCACAGATGCCAGATGGTGCAGCCAGCTCCGAGCCGCGCTGCCACTCCCATCAACACCCCGCCGCAAAGGACCGACAGGTATTGTCGCCGAGGGATCTGCCAGCGCAGATGCCATTCACCGAGAATCAGGGCCGAAGCCGCCGACCCCAGAGCAATGCCCCCTATCAAAGGCCACTGGATCGCGGCAATGGCATCCAGGCGAGCCCCTGCCCCCCCCCGCAGCGGCTGCGGATACAGCGGATGCAGGTAGTCGAGGGAATCGCTGGCAAAAAAAACGAGCCCGGCGAAATGCTCCGGTGCCATCCACCGCCCGGCCCAGCCAGCGATCTTGCTGTAGCCGGTGGTAATGCCGAGCGGCATCCCGACCGCCACGGCGGCAATACCGCCGATCAGCGCGATCAGCAAGGCCGCTTTCCATGGCTGGAGGTACCCCTCGGCAAAGGCGGATCGCCGCCAATCGCTCTTTTTTCGCCAACGACGAAAAACCAGCAGACAGAGGCCGAACCCGACCGCCACCAAGGGGGTCGGAGCCATGCCGCTCCATTGGGGGAGGGTGGTGGCAGTGGCCAAGCTGAGACGTCCCGCCAGCGCCGACCAGGTCGGGTGCATTTCGGCATAGAGAGCGCTGCCGAGGACAATCCCGAGCACGGCCATGGCGCTCGGCACACTCCCGGCGCCGGCTTTATACAAGGTGCCGACCACGCAGCCACCGGCCAGGACCATGCCGATACCGAAGACGCAGCCGCCGACCAGATGGGTTACCGAAGGGGGGCCGAACAGCGGAAAAGGGAGCTGGAACCCGCCGGCCAGACGTCCTAGTTCGAACAGCAACATGGCGGCTGCTACCACCACCAGTTGCATCCGCAACTGAAACCCGTCGCCAAACAGAAACAGATCGCGAAAAGCCCGAGCGATACAGAAATCGGACCGGTGCATGATCCAGCCGGCAGCCACCCCCAAGGCCAGGAAAAGAGTCGTGATCAGCAGCAAAGGGGACTCCATCGGTCGGCGAGTTCCTCGGAGAGGAAGGTAAGAATTTTTTCATGCAGAAAGTGTGCCTATGCCCCCCCTCTCCTCCTTTGCACGCCTCGGTCTGGTAGGCAAAAAAACCCCAAATCAGGAGAGAGTATAATTTTTGACCAGGAGGGGGAGAACTCTGATAGGGAAGAAAGGAGGAGGGGCCGAGCCAAGTGAAAAGACGGAAAGGGCCGCCAGAACGCAGGAGAAGAAAAAAACCCCGGGCCAGAAGCCCGGGGCCATTCTAGGGAGACGTGGAACGGCCGAAATTTCTTCGGCGGTTGCAACCGGGCGGTTAGAGGGGATTCACCGCTTGGCCTTACCAACTTGGACGAAGGAGCCGGGGGAGGGTTTACGCCAAAATTCGCTTGCCGTATTTTTCACCGCTGGAGGGTAGGAAGCACAGTCGTGAGATTTTATTCCTTAAGGGGGAGGAGATGAGAAAACGGCGCGAAACCAAAGGAGGGAAGCCGCGACGGTGATCGCCGCTACCAGAAAAACCAGGCGAAAAGGGGCAACCGGCGACACCTCGGGAAACAGCTGAGGGATAAGTTCCAGCAACTGCCCGGCGATGGCGGCGCCGAAAGCCCCGGAGGTGAAAAATACCAGGTTGTAGAACCCCATGCCGACGCCGAGATGGCGATGGGAGAGGGTCAGTGAAATGGTCTTGGCCAGGGAAGCCTGGATGAAAGCAAAGCCGACGTAGCTGACCACCAGGATGGCCACCAATACCTCTACCCTGGCGGCGGCAAAAGCGGCCAGCAGGAAAAATCCGGCCAGCAGCAGCAACAGCCCGCCGCGAACCATGACCGGGCCGCCCAGCCGGTCGGCCAGGCGACCGCCCAGATGGCCGAGAATGGCGGCGCTGACCGCCCCGGGGAAGATGACCAGGCCAATGCGCCAGGTCTCCAACTGGTGCACCTGGCGCAGCAGCATCGGCATCAGAAAAAACAGGCCGAAGACCGTCCCCACCGCCAGGAAGACGGTGAGCAGCCCCCCTCGGTAGTACCGGCTGGCAAACAGGTCCGGTGGCACGAAGGGGTCGGCGGCACGGCGGATATGACCGACGAAGGCGGCCAGAGCGACGGCACCCGCCGGCAGCGCCCACAACTCCCGCTGGGCCACAAACATCAGCAGCAGGCCGACGGTGCCGGCCAGCAGCAGCGCGCCGCGAAGGTCAAAGAGCCGGCCCGACTTTTCAGGTCGGGGAAGGAGGCGCCGAAACAGAGGGATCGCCACCAAAGTGGCAATCGACAGCAGAAACAGGAAACGCCAGTGCAGTTGGCCGGCCAGGAAGCCACCCACCACCGGCCCGACACCGGCAGCGAAGGCGACCGTAGAAGCCAGGGCTCCGAGCACCCGACCGCGCGACTCGGGGGGGAAATAGTGGGTGGCCACCAGCATCGCCATGGCTGGGATCGCCCCACCGCCGCTCGCCTGGACTACCCGGGCGACCACCAGCAACGGGTACCAGGCGGAGAAATATCCCAGAATGGCACCGGCATTAAACAGCAGCAGGCCGATGGTGATCAGGTCCCGCACCGGGTAGAGATCGGCCAACTTGCCGTAGGTGACCGCTGCGACGGCAAAAACAACGATGTAGGCGGTCAGCACCCAGCTGACTTTGCCGGGAGAAAGGACAAATTCATCGGCAATGTCGGGGACCGCTACATTAAACATGGTGCCGTTGAGCACCGAGAAGAAAACAGTAAAACAGAGGAGCGGCACGATCCTGGCCTGCAGGCGCGCTCCATGATCCGGCTGATCCATGACGGCTCCGGTTGAGGCAATCCGGTCAATATAACCGGCCGCGAGGCAGGGACCAACTCTTTATTCGGGGCCGTCCCCCCACAACGAAACCACGGCCAGCAAAAGCACCTGGGTCAGAGAAATCACGGCGAGGAGAAGGCGTCGGTAATCGAGAGAGAACTGAACGGTATCGGTGTGCGGCGGCAGCCAGAGCGGGGCGTAGCGGATCAGCACCTCCCCCAGGGGAGAGCCGTCCAGAGGACCATGCCAGGGGACATAGAGGAGCGCCCCCAGCACCACCACCGCATAGGCGGCCACGACCCGTTGCAGATAGCGGTTCATCGACCCCTCCCGGTGGACCGAGCCCGAATGCGGACAGCAGATACTTCCTCTGATCTGAATAGCAGACGCCGGCAGCGCTGGCAACCCGGGCGCAGCTAAGCTCCGCCACCCAGCAGACGGCAGGCGATTTCCCGACGTACCCGCAGGGGAATTTCGACATGCAGACAGCACAGCCCCGGGTGCAGGCGACGGGCCTGCAGGCGCTGCAGAGCGTTGCCGCCGGCCCCGGGGAGCCAGCGGACCGCCTCGCCGGGGAGCCAACTGCGCTCTTCCCCCTCCAGCAGACTTTTCACCTCGGCGCGCGGGTCGAGGCGACGGCCCGCCAGGGAACCGTCCGGCTGCAGCCGCAAATGGTAGCCCCGGTGGGCTGCGGTGCAAAACTGGACCACGATTTCCCCAAAATCGGCCAGCAGCGCCAATCCCCGTCGCAATCGGGGGTGTGGCAGCAGGCGCAGACAGTCCAAAGCTTCGTCGGCCCGACCCAACTCCGCCGGCTGCGGATAGGGGGGAAAACCCCCCAGGCCGACCACCAGCCGCCGGTCTTCGGGGTGCGTCCCGACGCAGCCGTGCAGGTCGATGATCAGCCTCGGGGCGGGGTTGCCGAGTTCGGCGAGATAACGAGGGAGATTTTCTTCGAGCTTATAGCAATGGGGATGGCCGGTGGCGTCGGCATAGGGGTAGATGGCATCGATGCTGGAAGGGTTGAGCGGCACTCCCCAGTCGCGCAGCCGCCGCAGGTTTTCGTCGGTCAACGGCTCGCGGCCGGAGAACCCGAGGTTCACCACCGCCGAGCCGGCACGGCCGGTCTGCAGAAGAAACAGGGTCACTTCCAAGGTGTGGGGGTCGTAGGGGGCGTGGGTGGCGGTCAGCAGCGGCAACCGCCCCCCCCCTTGGCGACCCCGCAGCAGCAGCAC